>CBDUIU010000048.1:0-12290 GCA_965367335.1 uncultured Saprospiraceae bacterium | reverse complement strand
CCACTATGGCGAGGGTTAGTAGTAGGACTACCTGGTTGGTCTGTCCAGAGATAGGAATAGCCCCCGGAGCCTCCGGATACAAAAATAGTAATAGCACCATCATTCCCTAATGGACATTGCGGGGTTTCGACGGTCAACGAATCAAAAGATCTTAGTTGAATTGGAGCCGGACTAAACAAATCGATAGAGTCCATCCCCTCGCAACCATCCGCAGCAGTAACCGTCACGTAATAACGTCCACCATCTAAACCTGTGATCGTTGGTCCGCTAGCACCTGGCACCGACCAATTATAACTTGCAATTGTTGAATTATTTGACTGTGCATTGACGGTCAATGACCCACTCATATCGCCGGGACATTGAACAGAGGTAGAATCCCAACTTACGACGAAAGGCCGCTCTGCGTCATTGATCGTATAAGTAACCGTATCTGAACACATGAACTCATCTGTAACGGTAACCGTATAATCCCCTGGCGTTAACATAGTAAGCGTACTATCCGTGCTAGTGCCTGTACTCCATTCATACCCATAATCCGGATCATTTGGCAGGGATCCTCCGCTAACGCTGACAACTATTTGTCCATCATCACCGCTTCCGGAGCAACTGACATGATCAAGTGTAACTGTCGTAACGACAATTGCGGGTCGATCTAATATTTCAGTAGCAACTTTTGCACAGCCTAATGCATCTGTAACGGTGACCGTATAATCGTTGGCAGGCAAGCCAGTCAACATATCCAAACCAACGCCTGTATCCATCGTAGACCAAGTATAGGTAAAAGGCCCTGTTCCTCTAATGACCGTGGCCGACAACTCACCATCGGAAGTATAGGAACAACGAGGATCCCGAGGAGATAAGCTTACCCGCATTGGGTCTTCATCTGCTACCGTTACGGAACCAACTTGCACCCCACCACTAGCATCCATCACCGTTACATTATAGGTTCCCGGAGCTACATTGGTTATAGTTCCGGATCCATCTTGTTCGGCAATTAACCCAATTCCATTCGGAGTTCCAGGACCAGCTAGCTCCCAGCTGTAATTATAAGGTGGTGTTCCTCCAGTGACTGAAACAGTAAAGGTACCATTACCCGGCGCAGGATTAGACCGCCCTCCACAGGAAGTAAAATCTAGGATCATATTATTGGAAACAATGGTGATCGAGCCATTGGTCCCACTAAACCCTAAGAAAAAATCGTTGGCGCCGACAATTTCCGGATCCTCATCAGGTGGATTGTGACGGAAATCAAATGGGGAAACATCTCCGGGATTTCCAATGGCATTAAAGCAAACCTGGAACAATACCGTCCCATCAGGGTGTGAGATGGGTGAATTGGTTAGCTCATTCCAGGAAATGACCATAAAGCCCATAGGAGAGGGCGGCCCAAAAAACAATTCGGGAGCACCCAAGGCGCCATCCATTAGACTATTAAAAGTAACAATACTGTTATCCCAATCAAAATACAACTCTACGGAAGTAACATCCATAAAATTCTCTGCAGTAATATCAACGCATACTGTGGCACCCTGCAATACAGTAGTATCGGGCAGGTCTATATTTACGGTTGCGCAGCTGGTCATATCAATACTTAGAGAAGTGGAGCCGCCTACATCATCGGTAATTGTAATGATATAGGTACCGGGTTCATTTACCCAAAACTTCATCGTATCCCCGTGGGTATAAGCACTAACAAACTCCCCTTTTACGGTATTATCCGTAGAAAGAGAAATATCGACCATATAATTACTCATATCGAATTCCGGTTGTCCGCCGGTTAATATAACCTGAGCAGCACAGCCATTACCCGCTCCTGCAGGAGTAATATTTTGAATATTTAAAGCATTTAAGTAAACGACAGAGAAAGCCGCATCCACATTCACATCAATACAACCTCCCCGGACATTAGATGGGTCGGGTTCAAAGGTAGGACCAAAGAAATCATCTACGGTTATGGGCGCATACCAAATTTCAATCGGGTCTCCATTATTAAAAAAAGTTTGGAGCTGCCCTAAATTCCAAAAGAAAGTAGTCCCATCTCGACGGATATCATCCGTAAAAGCATAAAATTGAGCGAAATTAGGATTGTTTGGAGGAGGAGGCGTAACGAGTAAGTTCGTATCTGCTTCAATATCAGCTAATTCCGGCCCGGAGATACCCGGAGGCGGATCAAAAGGATTCGATTTATAAAACACATAACCAATGCCTGGCTGAGTAGAAGCATCCGGGTCACCATTGTGAAACCAGTCCTGGTTATGAATAATATCCATGGTGTCCCCAAACTCCAGAAACCGAATATTCGTCGATTGAGAGCCAGGGCGAATAACGCGGTTCAGGGTACCTGCTTCAGAGCTTACACCTGGAGGGCAAGCGAAAGAACGTAACGTTGACTGAGGTGCTAAATTCTTGATAGTTCCAGGCCTTTGGGCCTGCCCCACAAAAGTGAGTAATGCGAAAAGCAAAAGTGGAATTAAACGTCTTGTCATCTGCATTGGTTTGCATTTTGAAACGGCAAAAATACGCTTTTTTAGAAAGCAAAATATCATATGATGAATGTCTCTAATAAGACAAAATCTACACCAATCTAGGCAATAGGACATAAAGAAACTTACAACGATCATTTAATAACCTAAGTAAGGTTAAAATTATTGCTTTTGTTGATAAATGTCATCGTGGAAAAACGGTTTAAGACAATTGCCCGCGCAAAATAGTCTGATTTATTAAATCAGAGCCGAATGCGTAAGGTAAAAAGGCGTAAGAAGGGATGCGATCAGTGACGATTAAGTTCGCCAATTTTCCAACTGCAATACTACCAATTTTATCTTGCATTTCCAGCGCACAAGCTCCATTTATTGTAGCAGCATTGATTGCTTCACTTGGTAGCATTTTCATTTTTATGCAAGCTAATGATAATACAAACGACATTTTGCCCGATGGTGTTGTACCCGGGTTGTAATCCGTAGCCAATGCGACACCCAGTCCCGCCTCAATTAATTTCCGCGCAGGAGGGTAATGATCATTGAGAAAAAAAGGAGCAGATGGCAATAGTGTAGGTATAGTTTCCGAACCGGCCAAAGCGGCAATGTCTTCTTCGTTAACAACCTCCAGATGGTCTACAGACAATGCATCGTGTTTTACTGCGGCAGCAATTCCTCCCATACAATTAAATTGATTTACATGTATTTTAGCACGAAGTCCATATTTGGCCCCAGCCTCCATAACCTTTTCTGTTTCCATTACGGAAAAAAAGTTTTTTTCGCAAAACACATCAATATAATCCGCTAAGCCTTCCCCTGCTATTTCCGGTAAAACTTCCTCTAACATAAGCTTGAGGTAAGCTTCCCTATTCTCCCGATAACTCATCGGCAAAGCATGTGCCCCGAGAAAAGTGGCTTTAATTTCTACATCGCTGTTTTCCTTTAACCGGCGGATGACTCGTAACATTTTCATCTCCGCTTCACGGCTTAATCCATAACCACTCTTAATTTCAACCGCTCCCGTTCCAAAACTCCGAATCTCTTGTAATCTTTTCCACGCTTGTTCATATAGTTCTTCCTCTGGCGCTTGTTGTAATCGCAAAGCTGAATTTAGAATTCCACCACCTTTTTTTGCAATTTCAGCATAGGACAACCCCCGAATCCGATCCACAAACTCCCCTTCACGGCTAGCAGCATATACCAAATGGGTATGGGAATCACACCAAGCAGGCAAAACAGTGCCTCCATGTGCATCTACTACTTGATCTGCTCGGTCAGGGCAACTCTCCATTTGACCAAATGCAGCAATGTTTTCTCCTTCAATTAAAAGCCAGGCGTTAGTTAATAAAGGCAATTCGCTCATTGCCTGTCCTTTGATAAAACCAGATTGCTCCCGAACCTGTAACAACTGTCCGATATTTTGGATAAGAAGACTTTTCATGGGGGAAAGGTAAGAAAAAGCTAGGAATCCAAAAGATTGACAGCGTGAATTAGCTGTAGATTGACAACTACTATTCGGGCAGTTCAGGTATAGGCAAAAAACAGCCGGCAGCCCTGTATAGAACAAGACTGCCGGACTATTTCCTATCTAATGATTAACTGAGAAACTTTAAATAATTTTTTATAAACTCGCCAAACCTTTAACCACGCCTTCTACACCGTACCTCTCCATTTGACGCTTAAACTGAATGGCATCTCTTTTTTGGGCAAACTCACCAAGCATCACCCGATAAACCCTTTTGTTATTTAAGACTGCAATGTGAACGATGACCGGATAATCCTGGTATTGATCTTCCAATTTTGCAGCTTCCAACAAGACGGCCTCATAAGCTGCGTAAACACCAGTTTGGAAGCTGTATCCTTTATGATGCTGGCGAGAGACAGAGAAGCGGTAAAGTCCCGTTCCGGGAGCCATAGGCTTTGCAACGGATTCAGTATCTTCTGTATATGTTTCTTCCTTAGATTCCACCAGGGGTATTTCATCCGCCGGAGTTTCATACTGATTAATTGGGTTGAATTCAGGAGGAGAAACGCCTGAAGTATTTGGTCGGCCTGGCGGAACTGCACCAGCAGAAGTAGTTGGCGTAGTAGTAATGTTATAACTAACTATAGGGATTTCTGGCTCTTCTAAAGCAGAAGATTCCACATTTTGTACTTGATTAGGCGGCGGTAGGTCGTATGATTCAGGTGGCACTTCAGCTAACTCCATTCCTGATTCCGCGATAAGGCCCCGGTTAGCTGGTACATTATATTTTTTCAAAATACTCAACAACCTCGCTGCTGAAAGTGACTCGGCATATTGATCAAGCAACTCTCCTTTTGAATTAAAAATCAAAAAAGAAGGAAGCAATTTAATGTTATAGAGCTGCTTATAAGCGTATCCGTCAAAATCATCGATATCAACTTTTACCGCCACATAATTTTGGTGGATATAGTCTGCCAATTGAGTGTCCGTGAAGGTAGTTTCATCCATCCATTTGCACGGCGTACACCAACTAGCCATAAACTCTACAAAATAAAGCTTGCCTTCTCTGGCGGCTTGCGCTTTAGCAGTAGTAAGACTACCTGTATGGAATTTGACCTTAATTGCTGAGGAGGAGGAAGTTCCAAGGATAATAGGAACTAGAAATAGGAGTAACCAAAACCTTTTCATAGTGGTTATGCGAATTTGAGTGTTCAATGTTTTTGATTTTAGCTGGAAGACAAGTCCAAGTATAATTTCGGGACTTTCATTTACTAAAACATTAAAAGCAGTACAAATATGATACCAACATATTACGATTATTATTCATTTGACCTTTAATTAAGCTAAATTTTCCTACTCCCCGTATTTTTCTTACCTTTCGCCCCGTTTAAATCTCTTAACTATGTCAAGAAAACTAGCAACCATTACGGGGGTTCAGGGTTACGTTCCTGATTATATACTGACCAACGCAGAGTTGGAAACAATGGTAGATACAAATGATGAGTGGATTCGCACACGTACAGGTGTGGAAGAGCGTCATATCCTAAAGGGCGAGAACATGGGAGCTTCCTTTATGGGAGAGCAAATGGTTCGGGGCCTATTGGAAAAAACGAATACCAAACCTGAAGAAATTGAGCTGATCATTTGTGCTACGGTTACGGGTGACATGGTTTTTCCAGACACCGCCAACATTGTTGCGGATAAAGTAGGGATAAAAAATGCATTTGGCTTTGATATTAATGCAGCATGCTCTGGATTTTTATATGCTTTGACTACCGGAGCAAAATTCATTGAATCCGGGACCTACTCAAAGGTCATTGTACTGGGCTTAGATAAAATGTCTTCCATTCTTGATTATACTGACCGCTCGACTTGTATTATCTTTGGTGATGGCGGTGGTGCTGTTTTGCTGGAACCAACAGAAGATGGGAATGGGATTATTGACTCTGTTCTCAAAAGCGACGGGAAAGGACGCGAGTATCTTCACATGAAAGCTGGTGGGTCTCTTAAACCGCCTACTGCTGAAACAGTTGCTGCCAAAGAGCACTACGTATATCAAGAAGGACGGACCGTATTTAAACACGCGGTAAAAGGAATGGTCAGCACGGTTAAAAAAGTGATGAAACGCAATCACTTGACTACTGATGACATTAATTGGTTAGTTCCCCACCAAGCTACTATACGTATCATTAACTCAGTTGCAGACGCTATAGATTTCCCAATAGAGCGGGTCATGATCAATATTCAAAAATATGGAAATACGACTGCCGGCACCTTACCTCTATGTTTATGGGATTATGAGGATCAATTAAAAAAAGGAGATAATATCATCTTGACGGCTTTCGGTGGAGGTTTTACTTGGGGTGCAACCTATTTAAAATGGGGATACGGGGAGTAAAAGACTTGCTGAAATTTGCTATCTTTGCAGCGCTTTTTAAAAAGCACTGATTTTGAATAAACCCTCAAGTGAATCCGCTTGAAATTTATCAAAAGTTCTTTAGCAACGTTTCAATAACATTTTTAAATTTTTTCTTGATGGCAAGTACCTCAGATATTCGTAAAGGCCTTTGTATGGAATTCAACAATGATGTGTATGTCGTTGTCGAGTTTTTGCACGTGAAACCTGGAAAAGGGGCGGCTTTTGTTCGTACAAAACTGAAAAGCATGACTAACGGTCGAGTAATTGATAACACTTTCTCTGCCGGTCATAAAATCAATGAAGTAAGAGTGGAGCGTCGTACGTTCCAGTATTTATATAATGATGATATGGGTTATCATTTTATGAATAACGAAACCTTTGAACAGACGTACATTCCGGCAGAGATGATTGATAATCCAAAGTTATTGAAAGAAGGTGCCGAAATTGATGTTATTTATCATGCAGAAAAAGACGAACCGCTGACTATTGAAATGCCACAGTATATCACACTTAAGGTTACTTATACTGAGCCGGGTGTCAGAGGTGATACTGCTACAAATACGCTAAAACCAGCAACGGTAGAGACCGGCGCAGAGGTTAAAGTACCCTTATTCATCAACGAAGGTGATTTAATCCGCATTGAAACGGCCTCTGCCTCCTATGTAGAACGAGTAAAACAATAATTTATGAATTTTAAAGAAATTCAGGAGTTGATCAAACTGATCAATAAGTCCAATTTAACCGAATTTAAGATGAAGGATGGTGAATTCGAACTGTCCATTCGTACTAAGAAGTATGGCAAAGCTAAACACGCCACCGTTACTCAATCACATATTGTTCCGGTACAAACTTCTATGCCAGCTCCAATGCCAGTTCAGCAAGTCAATGTACCTGCCGGTCCAGCAGCTCCAGCGGCCAGTCCTTCAGCAGCAACTTCTTCGGAACAATCCACTGCAGCGAAAACCGAAACGTCCAATTATCTGGAAGTGAAATCTCCGATGGTAGGTACTTTTTATCGCTCTTCTTCTCCAGATAAGGATCCCTACGTAAAGGTTGGAGATGTCATAGCCAAGGATCAAGTCGTTTGTATTGTGGAAGCCATGAAGTTATTCAACGAAATCGAATCTGAGGTGAGTGGAAAAGTAGTTGAAATTCTCGTTGATGATGCGACCCCGGTAGAATATGACCAGGTACTATTCCTGGTGGATCCTAATGCATAAACTGGTACTTTTATACATAATTTGGATAAATCAACCAGAATAAGAAATCTGTTAAGTTCTTATAACTAAGAATTTACTGTATTATCAACACGATGGGATTAAGGTAAGCATCTTTATACATAACAATTTTTGCTACTCACATTTTAATCCCCTCCATTAGAGAATCTATGTTTAAAAAAATACTCATAGCCAATCGCGGGGAAATTGCCCTACGAATTATCCGCACATGTAAAGAGATGGGGATCAAAACGGTAGCCGTATATTCTACTGCAGACCGCGAAAGTCTCCACGTACGTTTTGCGGATGAAGCCGTTTGTATCGGCCCTCCAGCTTCTTCCGAGTCCTACCTCAATATTCCGAAAATTATGGCAGCAGTGGAAATCACTAATGCTGATGCTGTACATCCCGGTTATGGTTTCCTGGCTGAGAACGCTGATTTTGCTGAAATATGCACAGAGTATGGCATCAAGTTCATTGGCCCTACTCCTGCCCAGATTCGAAAAATGGGAGATAAAATAACGGCTAAAGAAACAATGATTGCGGCAGGTGTACCCGTTGTACCCGGATCCGGAGGATTGTTAAAAGATACCAAAACCGGTAAAAAAATTGCGGAGGAGATTGGTTATCCGGTGATCTTGAAAGCGACTGCTGGTGGTGGAGGTAAAGGAATGCGCGTTGTCTGGCAAGAAAGCGAATTTGAATCACAGTGGAATATGGCGCGTAACGAAGCCAGAGCGTCTTTTGGGAATGATGGGATTTATGTAGAAAAATTTATCGAGGAACCTCGTCATATTGAGATTCAGGTGGTGGGTGATCAAAAAGGTAATGCCTGTCATTTATCCGAACGGGATTGTTCCATACAGCGTCGTCATCAGAAATTAGTGGAAGAAGCTCCTTCGCCTTTCATGACGAAAGCACTACGCAAAAAAATGGGGGATGCTGCGGTTAAAGCTTGTAAGTACATCGCCTACGAAGGTGTTGGAACGGTAGAGTTTCTCGTAGACAAACACCGCAACTTTTATTTCATGGAGATGAATACCAGGATACAAGTAGAGCATACAGTGACGGAGGAGGTAATCGATCATGACTTGATAAAAGAACAGATTAAAATAGCAGCAGGGATCGAAATTTCAGGTAAGAGTTATACCCCGACAATGCATGCCATCGAATGTCGAATCAACGCGGAAGACCCTTTTAATGGATTTAGACCAAGTCCTGGTAAAATTACTTCCTTTCACAGCTCAAAAGGCCACGGTGTTAGGGTTGATACCCATGTATATGCAGGGTATGTCATTCCCCCCTATTATGACTCGATGATCGCCAAGCTAATTTGTCGTGCACAAACCCGGGAAGAATGTATTACTAAAATGGAGCGTGCTTTGGATGAGTTTATTATCGAGGGTGTAAAAACGACTGTGCCTTTTCATCAAAAACTGATGAAGAACGAAAAATTCCGCAAAGGCGACTTCCATACTGGCTTTTTGAATGAATGGGATTTTGTGAATGAATAACTTATAAGCCATTTTAAATAGCTACTAAATAACACATCTGAAAAGATTTTTCAATTAACCCCGGATCAAATCTGGGGTTAATTGTTTATTCCAGTATAATTTTATCACCAGCCAATTCTTCTTTGGCGATGCAACGATTTTGGAAATTATTAGCCAATGCCGGGCGATATCGGCAACAAGTAGGCTTCAGCATTTTATGTAACCTGTTGATGGCTATCTTTACTGTAGTTAGTATACCTGCAATCATCCCTTTTTTACAAATACTATTTGATGTTACACCTCCTCTCACTGAGCAACCAGTAATTGAGGGTTTAGGTAGTTTGGTTGCTTATGGGCAATATAAATTTAGCTATTGGATTGAACAGTATGGTCGGGAAACTGCACTGATCTATACTTGCGCAGGAATTATTCTTTTATTTTTTCTTAAAAACTTGTTTCGTTATCTGGCTATGTTCTTCATGGCTCCGGTCCGAAATGGGATTGTTAGAGACTTACGCAGACAACTCTTTGCTCATTTACAAGCACTACCACTCTCCTATTTCACCAATGAAAAAAAGGGTGATCTGATGTCTCGCCTAACTGTGGATGTGCAAGAGGTTGAATGGAGTATTCTAAACGTTTTGGAAGCTGCCTTCCGCGAACCATTGATCATCTTTGGGTGCTTATTCTATATGTTATATGTGAGTCCACCCTTGACTATATTCGTTGTCTTTCTACTTGTCTTTACCGCCGTCATAATTGGTGGAATATCAAAACGATTAAAAAGCACTTCTGCTGCGGCACAAGATAAAATAGGACAGCTAATTTCTATTATTGAAGAAGGGCTTTCAGGGTTAAGGATCATCAAAGGCTTTAATGCACAAGATTATCAACAATCTCAATTTGATCGATTAAATAATGATTATCGCAATTTACTAACAAAGATACTTTGGCGTCGCGACCTCTCTTCTCCACTCTCCGAATTCCTAGGCATTGTAGTCGTAAGTATCTTGTTGTGGTTTGGGTCTCAACAAGTCTTTGCCGGACAGATGGATGCACCTACTTTCTTCTCCTTTTTATTTGCTTTTTTTACGGCTATCAACCCTGCCAAGACCTTTTCATCTGCATTTTATAATATCCAGAAAGGAATGGCGGCTCTGGAGCGAATCGATCAGATTCTAGCAGTAGATTCTGTCATTAAGGAAAGTGAATCTCCACAAACTATTGAGTCTTTTACTCAATCGATCCGATATAAGAATGTCTCATTTTTCTATAATGATCAGGAAGGGCCTGTCTTAGAAAACATCAATCTGGAGATTACAAAAGGAAAAAAAATTGCGTTAGTGGGTAGTTCCGGAGCTGGGAAAACAACCTTAGCAGATTTATTGCCGCGTTTTTATGACCCAACTGATGGAGTAATTGAATTGGATGGTATTGACATTCGATCTTTTCACTTAAAAGCACTTCGCAACCTAATGGGCATGGTTTCGCAGGAACCATTTTTATTTAATGACACCATTTACAATAACATTGTTTTTGGTCGAAAAAATATTACTCAGGGAGAAGTAGAAACAGCGGCAAAAGTTGCTAATGCCCATGACTTCATTTTAGCAACTGAATATGGCTACGATACCGTCATAGGTGACCGTGGCAGTAAACTCAGCGGCGGGCAAAGACAACGACTTACTATTGCCAGAGCAATTCTGAAAAATCCGCCAATTTTAATTCTGGATGAAGCTACTTCTGCCCTTGACTCTGAAGCAGAACAACAAGTACAAGCAGCCCTCGCGAAGGTAATGGAGGGCCGGACTGCGTTAATTATCGCACACCGACTCTCAACTATCCAAGGTGCAGACGAGATTATTGTAATGAAAGCAGGGCAGATACTTGAGCGTGGTAGTCATAAAGCTTTGTTAAGCCAAGATGGGGAGTATAAAAAATTGGTGCAATTACAGGCTTTTTGACGGCATTTGTAGACTGTTAACACTCTCTAGCTTTTTACCTAACTAAAAAAAACTTAACTTTCCTCTTTAATTACTTGATGGAAAGCAAAGCGTCCTTTCTGCATTAGTTTACTCAAAACTCTAAGTACTACACAATAATGATATGAAACAAACTATACTCTCGGTTTTCATATGTCTGATTTTAGTGAATTTTAATACCGCTCAAATCACTATTACCACAGCCAATTTTCCTGTTGCCGGCGATTCTTTGATATCCGCTACTGATGGAATGCCCTTCGGAATTAATATTGGCAACTCCGGAGGTAACCAAACTTGGGATTTTCGCAGCTTGCAAGGAATCAGCAATACTACCGTTTATAAAAATGCCAGCGAAGGACAATTTTCAAATAGTTTCCCTAATGCCAGTTTAGTTGTGATTGGATTAGCTGGAACGGAGACCTACTACCAGAGTTCTGCCACTAGTTTTGACCTTATCGGTTTTCATGGAAATGGTGGTATTGATCTAGCCCCTGTGGTTGAAGTAAAATATAATCCACCTACCAAGGTACGAAGAGCCCCACTCAAGTATCAGGATAGCTATTCTGACAATACTTCTTTGACAGTTCCATTTTCAGGTGAAGATATTCCATCTGAATTTACAGATAGTTTACCTTTTACACCTGATTCTGTCCGTTTGAATTTTGTTTCTAATACAACGATAGAAGTAGATGCCTGGGGAGTTGCTCAGATACCCGGTGGATCTTATGAAGTACTGCGTACAAAAACCATTGAACTGAGAAAAACCATGTTAGAAGTAAAATTAGGCTTTGGCCCTTTTGCTGCTTGGGTGGACATTTCCGACCAGGTACCATTCTTTGATTTTATTGGACTGGATACGCTTAAAACCTATTCTTTTTTGAGTGACCTAGCGAAGGAACCCATTGCCGAACTTCAGGTAAATCCGGAAGACGATTCGGTTGTCTTCGTTACCTATAAGTCTAATGATGTTGTTTCCAATGTTTCTTATTTGAATACCGGTCGCCCAGACTTGCTTGTTTATCCCAATCCGGCAATTGATCACGTACGTTTTGAGTTGCTTAACTTGCCAAGTGGTATTTATACGGTCCGAGTATACAATTTATTAGGTCAAACACTCTGGCAAGAAAATCATCAGGTTAATGGACCTAAGAAAACAGTGCGTGTGAATTTTTCCAAATTTAATAAAGGTACATACCTCTACAGTCTTACAAATGATCGAGGAAAAACAATTACTACT
>CBDUIU010000047.1:0-12309 GCA_965367335.1 uncultured Saprospiraceae bacterium | reverse complement strand
GGACTCGAATGACTTAACGATGGAAGAGTTATTACACGAAATGGATATGATCGTTGCTTCTGGTACGAAAGTTAATATTGATTATTATATCGAAGATAATGTAGATGAATACTCCCGTGAGGATATATATGACTACTTTATGGAAGCGAATACTGATTCAGTAGATAAAGCTTTTGTTGAGTTAAAAGAAGATGACATCACGCTAGAGGAAATTCAGTTAGTAAGAATTAAATTTTTATCTGAATTAGCTAATTAGAAATTCATGGTAATAAACTTGTTCTGTAAAACATAATTTGCTGAACAATACTACTAAGGGTCCAACTTTCCAGTTGCACCCTTAGTTATTTAAGGATATACTTATATTTGTCCAATGAAAATTGCTATCGTCAACGGTCCTAACCTTAATTTACTCGGCAAACGGGAGCCAGAAGTTTATGGTCATCTTACGTTTGAGGCTTATTTTGATCAGTTGAAAACAACTTTCCCTGAAGTAGACTTACATTATTTTCAGAGTAATTCAGAAGGCGCTTTGCTGGATTATTTACACAACGTAGGATTTAGCTTTGACGGAATAGTTTTAAACGGAGGCGCCTACACCCATACTTCAATTGCGATTGCGGATGCCATTGCTGCGATAAGCACACCGGTAGTCGAGGTGCACATCTCCAATGTCTATGCAAGGGAGACTTTTCGTCACCACTCTTATTTTTCAAAAAATTGTAAAGGGGTTATTGTTGGCTTGGGATTGAAAGGCTACGAATTGGGAATAAGCAGTTTTCTCTAATAGTACAACGTACCTGGATAGCTATTGTGAGCATCCTTCCTACTTCCTTTCCAACACTTTAAACGCATAGCCATACTGGTTTTTCTCATCTGCCGGGTGAACGTCCTCACTTGTTATACGCCAATCATTAAAATCTAACTCCGGGAATAGAATATCACCTTCTGCTTCAATATCCACCTCCGTCAAATAGAGCCGATCAATTATTGGTAAGGCCAATTCATAAATTTGTGCGCCACCAATGATAAATGCTTCGTGCTCTCCGTTTTCCCGTGCTAGTTGTAATGCTTCTTCCAGAGAATGTGTTACCAGACACCCTGTCGACATAAAAAACAAGTTTCGGGTAATGATGACATTAGTCCGTTTAGGCAAGGGACGTCCAATAGATTCATAACATTTTCGACCCATGATAATATGATGCCCAAGGGTAATCTTCTTAAAATACTTTAGATCCGCTGGCAGATACCAGGGGATGTCATTGTCTTTTCCAATAACACGGTTATTTGCCATTGCTACAATTGCTGATATACGCATAGCATCTCATTTTTAATTTTACCAAAACGGAACCACAAGGTAGAGATTTCATTTAATTACTGTGGGACATTTTACCGCTTTTCTCAGGGCATCCATATTGCCTTAAGTGGTTCCGTATTCTTGTCGCAAAACGCTTTAAGGATTGCAACTCTCGTTTATTTAACAATTTGCTCCCGGACTCAAACTCAACCACGGGTAATACTCGATAGGGGCTTTTTTTAGTACCTTGCTGCCGCCAAATGGGCAGGAAAGACCATTCGCCTATATGTACTTTTTTTGTTACTTTCTCTTTCAATATATTAACTTCTAATAAAATACCACCTTCCGTATTTTTTTTTACTTGATTGGAAATGAAATTTCCCAAAGAATAGGCCACCAGTACTTTTTTAGTTGCTCCATCCTCTTTCATAAGGTGATGTGTTTTTATCGGCTGAACTACATGAGGATGACTCCCCACAATTAAATCAGCTCCCCAGCTAAAAATTTTTTGTGCCAACTCATTCTGTTCTTTACTTTCTTCCAGGCGATACTCTTTACCCCAATGCATGGTTACAATGATGATATCCGGATTTAATTCTTTTGCCAAGCGTAAATCTTTTTTAATTTGATTATTATCAATTCCGTTGATAACTGTTGGAGGTACTGGTCGCAATTTATTCGTACTGAAGGTATAATTCAGAAAGGCCAATTTGAACCCCTTTTTATAGATCATTAAAGGATAAAATAAATCGCGTTCCTCCGGGTTAAAAAAAGTGCCTGTCTGATAAAATCCGTTTTCTCGCAGGGTATGTATAGCATGCTGCACGCCGGAGCGAAAAGCATCATTACAATGATTATTCGCTGTAAGCAGCAGGTCAAAACCCGCATCGCGTAGTGCGGGGATCAGGTCATCCGGACTACGAAACATGGGGTATCCTAAATAAGGTGGTTTGCCCGGAAGGCTAAGCTCAAGATTAGCTACTGCCAGATCTGCCTGCTGCAGAATTGGTTTTATATATTCAAAACATGGATAGTAATTGTATTGTTTATCTTTAATGACTTGCGCCGATTCTATCTGTGGCCCATGCCCCATGATATCTCCGGCAAAGAGTAGCTGTAGTGTGTCAAAGTTAGATGTTGAGTTGTAATTTTTTTGTTGAGAGGCAGTTGCTGCAGGCTTTGCTTTTTCAGATAATGATTTCAACTGATCGAAAGAAGATGGTTCAGGGTTTTCCGAAGAACAGGAAGTAAATACATTCCCGCCTATAAAAAACAATAAGATCACAAAAACGCATTCGGGAAAATGGCAATTAAACAGCTTGTTTTTTTCAGGCACCATAAAGATATCTCCCATGCTATTAAGCTATGGTTTATTAATTAAATCCGCCTTCATCATTCGCTCTTCTAACCATTTTCTTTTATCCCCAATTTCTCCTTTCATATACTGTTCAATCATTAAGCTAGCGATGGGAGCAGCATAAGACGAGCCCCAAACACCGTGTTCAACGTAAACTGCGATGGCAATTTGAGGATTCTCCTTAGGCGCAAAAGCAAAGAAGACAGAATGATCAGCGCCATGTGGATTTTGTGAAGTACCGGTTTTGCCACAGATTTGCAATTCGGGCTCATAGGCAATTTTAGCAGTTCCGCCAATTACCGCTTGCTCCATTCCATTGATTACATATTTAAAATAGGAAGTATCAATTCTGGTGGTACGTGGCTTTTCCTGAGGCAATACACGTAAGGCGTCGCCATCACGGAATCCTTTGATTAAATGTGGTTGGTGATAAACCCCCTTGTTGGCAATGGTTGCCGCCAGGTTGGCCATTTGCAGGGTAGTCATTTGGATCTCTCCCTGACCAATACCGATCGACATAATGTTTGTAGAATACCAAGGGTTGCCTTTATAAATCTTATTGTAATAGGCTGAAGTAGGCATATTCCCCTTACGCTCATTCGGAATATCAATACCCAACTTCACCCCGATCCCAAAATCATAGGCATGTTCTACCAGTGTATCTAATCCTCTTTGTGGATATTTAAATCCATATTTTTCAATAATATCCCGAACTACGGTGAAGTAATAGGCATTACAAGAGTGTTTCAATGCCATCTCAACACCATGGGCAGGTGGATGTGCATGACAACCATAACGGCGTCCATTATAATAGTAGCCGGCATTACAAGAAATAAATCGATCAGGAGCCAGTACTCCCTCTTGCATTCCAACCAGCGAAATAATCGTTTTGAAAATAGAGCCCGGCGGGTACTTTGCCATGATGGAGCGATCAAAAAAGGGACGCAAAGAATCCTGGGATAATTGCTGATACGCTCGCCCTCGGTTGCGGTGAATCGTCAGCATATTCGGATCGTAAGTTGGTGCGCTGATCATTGCGAGCACATCTCCGGTAGAAGGCTCAATCGCCACAATGCTACCGGTTTTATTTTGCATGAGTTGCTCACCGTATTGCTGTAATTTTATATCAAGGGTGGTGACCAAATCCTGGCCTGATATGGCAACGGTATCTAATTTTCCATTTTTAAACGACCCTACCTCTCTTCCCAAATTATCTTTCATGACATACCTTGCACCTTTCCGGCCTCGAAGCTGAGGCTCATAGACGGATTCCAGGCCACTCCAACCAATATAGTCTCCCTGAGTATACCAATTATTGGATGAATCAATTTGTGCTTGTTTAACTTCATTGAGGTAACCCAGCACGTGTGCCGCGTTTCTATAGGGATAGCCTCTTACAATCCGTAATTGAAGATCAAACCCTGGGAATTCATATAAGTGCTCCTGAAAGGCCGCGCAGGTCTGGGCGGAAATTTTTGAAAGGAAAACGTAAGGAACAGATTTGGAAAAACGTGGGCTTCTCCAGTTCTTATCCAAATTTTTGATAAAGGTGGCTTTGTCAAGCCCCAGTAGATGACAGAACTTAAGCGTATCCATTTTGGGGTCTACCTGATTATAGGTCACCTTTAGGTCATAAAGGGCTTTATTATTGACCAGCAATTGCCCTGTCCGGTCATAGATTAACCCGCGCGATGGATATAGCACATACTTATCAATGGCCGTAGTTCTTGCACGATCCTGATAAGAGGTGTCGATTAATTGCAATTGCAAAGACTTCAAAAGCAAAAACCCGGCGGCTAGAACAAACAGCCCTTTGATAACAGTAGACCGATCTTGATAAACTTTACTCATACTTTACAAATCTTTGACATGAATGGTTATTCCTTAGGGTTAAAAACCAACATGTACATCATCAAGAGAATAAGTGAAAATACAAAGCTGGAAATCGTTCTGAGTAAAATCTGCTTGATATAAACAAAGGTAAAGGCTTCTACGGAGAAATAGGTGAACAAATGAATGATTAGCATTACTGCCGCATAAATCAAAAAATTGTTCCGTCCGAAATTTTGCATCGTCGGACTTTGGTTTAAGTTATAACTATCTCGCGATTGTGTCAACCTAATGACTAATGGTCTGACAAATCCCGTCAATACACTTGCCGCAGCATGGACCCCTGGGGAATCATAAAATATATCTACACTTAACCCTAAAATAAAGCCTAAACCCACTAAGATTGAATGAGGCGTCCGAATTGGAAGCAACATCAGAAACAACGGATAAAGTATAATTTCCATGTACTGGAAATTACCTAAGTCAGGTATAAACTGCTTAAGAAAAAGCACTTGAACTAACAATAAAACGACGAATCGTCTGATATTTATCAATATGACATTATTCATCCGATTCTGCTTCAATATTTTTTACTTCCTCAAAAGCCTCTTCATTTGCAACATAAACATATTTCAAGTTACTCATGTCTACGCTTAAGTCAATAGTAATGGTATAGAAATTACTGCCGGGTTGAATAAAAAAGGTATCCACTACCCCTAACATCATTCCTTGTGGAAATTTATATGAATAACCACTGGTCACTACCGTATCTCCAATTGCAACTGGTGCATGCTTAGGCACATCCACCATGACACCTTGCGTAGGATCATCTCCTGGCCATGTCAGAAAACCAAAAAAACCGTAGCGTTTAAACTCGGCACTAATCCGCGATTGCTTATGTAAAATTGACATTACCGTAGCATAACGGCTCCCCACTGACCGGACAATTCCGGCTACCCCTTTATCACATAACACCCCCATACCTGGTCGAACCCCATGAATCCGTCCTCTGTTAATCGTAAAACTATTGTTATGTTTGTCGATGGAATTATTGACTATCTTGGCAGGTATATAGGTGAACCCTGGAGGAGCAAACGAGGTATCTACATTAGGGTTAGCCCTAACCAATTGCCTAAGTAAGTCTACTTCTCGTCGTAAGCTGGCATTTTCCTGAGAGATGCTATCGTTGACCTCATCTAAGTTAAGGAAGCTGGAAACGCCATCTACCCCTTCATATAACAGGCCACTAGCCCGGTTGGAAGAACTCAAATAGATTGCCCTTTGCTCTTTGTTGAAGTTCACAACAAGAAACATGCAAATCCCTTCTAGCAGTAAAAAGAGAATAACGCCACCATTTTTTATAAAAAGAAATATCAGCCGGCGCATAGAAAGGCTTTAAATAAAACTCAAAGTCACTCGCTTTGAGTTACACAAGATGGTTCTATAACAACAATCGCATTGAAGCCAATCCGAAGTTAAAAAATTAAACACTCTTCCGATCGATCAGGAAAGAGTACTTATCTGTATTCTTTAGAGCAATCCCGGTACCGCGTACAACAGCGCGCAAAGGATCTTCAGCAATGTGAACAGGCAGCTTAGTCTTAGCAGCAATCCGCTTATCCAACCCTCTTAATAAGGCCCCTCCACCCGTGAGGTACAAGCCTGTTTTGTAAATGTCTGAAGCTAGCTCCGGTGGAGTAGTTTCCAATGCTTTTAAAACAGCATCTTCGACTTTAGAAACAGATTTATCAAGGGCTTGCGCAATTTCCTGGTAAGAAATTTTTATTTGTTTAGGAATCCCCGTCATTAAATCACGACCATTAACCGGATATTCATCCGGCGGATTTTCTAATTCTGGTAAAGCTGAGCCGACGTGGATCTTGATTTGCTCCGCGGTACGTTCCCCAATAAGAATGTTATGCTGGCGTTTCATGTAATTCATGATATCCATCGTAAATTCATCTCCTGCAATCCGAATAGATTGATCACAAACGATGCCCGACAACGCAATCACGGCAATCTCTGTCGTTCCGCCTCCAATATCAATAATCATATTCCCTACTGGCTCTTCCACTTCGATTCCAATACCAAGTGCCGCGGCCATAGGTTCATGAATTAAATAAGTCTCTTTTGAGTCTACGTGATCTGCGGAGTCAAAAACAGCGCGCTTTTCTACCTCGGTAATACCAGAAGGTATACAGATCACCATTTTCATATGCGTGAAAAATTTCTTCCGGGTTCCAATCATGTTGATCATTCCCTCGATCATACTCTCTGCAGCCTGGAAGTCGGCGATCACTCCATCTTTTAATGGACGAATCGTTTTAATATTTTCGTGGGTCTTTTCATGCATTTGCATGGCTTTATTGCCTACGGCAATCGTCTGCCCTGTACGCCGGTTTATTGCCACAATGGAAGGCTCATCCACGACGACTTGGCCGTCCTGGATAATTAGGGTGTTAGCCGTACCTAAATCAATCGCTAACTCTTGTGTAAAAAAACTAAATAACTTCATTAAACCGGTCCATTATTTGGATGTCGATCTGGCTCAAAAAAAAAGCAGTGTAAGGCCTGAAAGACAAATATTTACAAATAAAAATTATTGCTTGGGGTAAGTACAAATGAACTAAGCACAAAAGAAAACAAATTTTACGTAAAAACGAAAAAAAGTCTTTAAGAATGATAAAAATAACTCATTTGTTATTCATTGCAAAATAGCTACTCTTCTCCCCCTATTACTACCTCCCACATCCGTGCCGGGTTGAGGTATTTTCGAGCTAATTCGCGTATTTCTTCTGGCCTGATCCCTTTTATAGTTCTAACCAATTCATCAAAGTGTGAGAATGGGACTTCTTCACACACCATGGTACGGATCATATCTCCAACATTAAATGGCCCATCCAAGGCGGTGAGTAAGTTTCCTAGTAAAAAACTACGAACCATTTGCAGTTCTCTCTCCTCAACCAAATCCTCACGCAGGCGCTGCATTTCCACATATATTTCTTTTACCGTGGCTGCCGTTTGCTCATTGCTGACTTCAGTTCCAATGTAAAAGTAACCGTTATGTTTCAACATATCCATCGTAGAGAAAATATTATACGTTAACCCTTTTTCCTCTCGGATATTGGCCATAAGCCGAGAACCAAAATACCCTCCAAAGATTGAGTTCAAAACGTACATTCCACAGTAATCCTCATGTGATCGCCGAAATAAAGGCGATCCAATCCGAACGGATGTCTGTACACTCCCTGGTAAGGCTTCACGCAGCTGAACCGGCTGGCTATGTGCTGGTCCTACTTGCTCCTGGACAGAGGTTCCTCGCCGCAGTTGATTTCCCAGGTAGCGATTAAGCAAACTGATCAAGTGGTCATCTGTTTTTCCACTGATAAAAATACGGCAAGATTCAGCAAGGTAGGTACGTTCAAAGTGCTCACGAATATCTGCTCGCTGGATTTGTCCATATATGGTTTCAGAACTATTATACCCGTAAGGGTGATCCTTTCCGAAAATCAACTCCGTAATTGCCCGATAGGCAAGCACATCCGATTTGGCTAAATCCAACTGTAAACTATGCTGTCTTTTGCGAATAAAGGACTTTAGCTCTGACTCAGGGAAAGTAGGTTCGGTCACCAAAGCAGCAACTATGGGAAGGATGTCTTCAAAATGCCTAACCAAACAATGAATGACTACACTAGCGTAATCAAGATTAACGGGAAAATCCAGGCTTGCTCCGTAAAAATCTACATGTTCGGCAATATCTGCAGCACTTAATTCTCCGGCTCCTTCTTTGATCATGGAAGCGGTCGCCCGGCTCACCAGTTTTTTTCGCTCAAACGGTCGCCCCGCAGCAAAGACTAATTCCAGCTTCAGAATATCCTGAGTCCCCATTCGAGATTCATATACAGGAACCCCATTATCCAAGTAATGGATCTTAGGCTCAGCAAGTATTAACTGACCTATTGGATGGGTTTTCGGAGCTTGATGACGATTTACGGGCATGAAATTGAATATTTTCACAAAGTTATCAACATCCTGTTAATTTTTTTGTATTAAAAAAAGAATACAAAGGTGTAACTTTAGGCTTTTGTACAAAAAAAGAGGTTATCCTAATTATTTAGCCAATTTTGCAAGTAAAACATCACCTATGAAATTTAGTGTTTCTTCTTCCGATTTATTAAAGCAACTACAAATTGCCGGTGGAGCCATCGGCTCAAACCCGGTGTTACCCATACTTGAGGATTTTCTATTTACCATCGAAGGTAATCAACTGACCATTTCTGCTTCAGATCTGGAAACCTCCATCACAACCACGGTAGAAGTCAACTCCGATGGAAATGGGGCGGTAGCGATTCCTGCTAAAATCCTGATGGATACTCTTAAAGAACTTCCCCAACAACCGATTACCTTTAACGTTAATGAAGACAATTTCGGTATTGAAATTACTTCTTCTTATGGCAAATATCGTTTAGCGGGAGAGAATGGACAGGATTTCCCACAAATTCCACAGGCGGATGATGTCGACTCCGTCAATATGCCAACAAATCATCTTTCGCAGGCCATTGCTAAAACCTTGTTTGCAACCAGCAATGATGAGCTTCGGCCTTCCATGACAGGTGTTTTCTTTGAAGTGGATTTTAATCAGTTAACTTGTGTCGCTACCGATGCGCACAAATTGGTGAAATATTCTTTTAAAGAAATTGGTAGCGAAGTCTCTACTTCTTTCATCGTTCCTAAAAAAGCACTTACGCTAATGAAAAGTGCGCTACCAACCGGTGAGGAAGTCCGTTTGTCGTTTAACAAAGCAAACGCATTTTTTTCCTTTGGAAATGTAGACTTGGTCTGCCGCTTGATCGATGCTCGTTACCCTGATTATAATGCGGTAATCCCAGTAGACAACCCAAACTTATTATCTATTGCTCGCAAAGATTTTCTGAATTCGCTCAAACGAATCGCGATCTACGCCAACAAAACAACTAATCAAGTCATTCTCAATATCAATGAAGGTAGTTTGACTGTCTCCGCTCAAGATTTAGATTTCTCCAATGAAGCTACAGAACAATTAACTTGCAGCTATGAGGGAGAACCGCTAACCATTGGATTTAATGCTAAATTTCTCATCGAAATGCTGAATGTTTTAGAAGGAGATGAGATCAAAATGGAATTATCCACACCGACACGAGCCGGCATCCTATTACCTACGGAGGAAACGGAAGGGCAAGAGATTTTGATGCTGGTCATGCCAGTAATGCTAAGTAATTAAGAATTTAGAAATAGGAGTCACCCCAATCCTGGTAACTCCTATTTCTTTTAATCAACGCTTTCTTTCCCTCCATGAAAATTGGTCTCTTTTTCGGCTCCTTCAATCCAATTCATATCGGTCATTTAATCATTGCCAATTATATGGCAACACATTCTGATTTGGATCAGGTTTGGATGGTAGTGAGTCCACAGAATCCACTGAAGCCTAAAAAAACGCTAGCCAGGGACCATGATCGCCTACACCTGGTTCGATTAGCCATTGATGATAATCCGCTACTGCGTGCATCAGATATAGAGTTCTCCTTACCGAAGCCTTCCTATACGATAGATACGTTGGTGTACCTGAAAGAAAAACATCCCGCACACGAATTTGTGTTAATTATGGGTGGTGACAACCTGGGTAGTTTACATAAGTGGAAAAATTATGAAATTCTTCTGCGAGATTATCAAATTTACGTCTATCAGCGACCGAATTATGATTTAGGGGATTACCATAATCATCCAAATGTTCAACTTTTTGATGCACCCATGATGCATATTTCAGCTAGTTATATTCGCAACTGTATTCAGCAGGGGTATTCCGTTCAATACCTCGTCGCAGAACCCGTCTTTGAATTCCTGAGTACCAGCAATCTCTATCGAAAGTAAGCCATTTGTCAGATTCCTTTCCTTAGGCTAAGCAAAACAATAATATATTTGTTGTACAGTTACTATTTCAGTAGCTAGGTGAAAAGAAAAGGTAACATAAGGTACCTTTTGCCGCTTACGATTTTAAGTTTGTTATTATCACCTGTATTATTTCGTTTTTACTTTTCTACTCAAACTTCTAAATTTACTTCCTCATTTACCTGTTTATAATGAAGTCACTTGTTTACTGTCTCCTTTGTGTATGTTTTATAAGCCTATGTGCTGTCCAGGCAAATGCTCAGGATAAGCTTAAAATTGGTCAATGGAGACAACACCTGCCCTATACTTTAGCCAAGCATGTTGCGCAAAGCCCGAACAAAGTTTATTTTTCTTCTGACTGGGCGCTGATGGCTCTGGATAAAGACAATATCAAGGAGTCTCCTGAATATATTACGACCATCGATGGTTTAAGCAACATGGCTCCGAATATCATTAGTTTTAACAAGCTCCATGAAAGCCTGATCATTTCTTATACCGATGGCTCCTTTGACTTAATGAGTCCAACCGGTATCCGCACTTTTAATAACATCCGTGATGATGCGACCTTCTTTAACCGTTCGATTAACGCCATCATTATGGCCAAGGACAGTATGGCTTACTTTGCAACTGCTTTTGGTATTGTCGTGTTTAATGTTTCTGCTGAAGAATTCGATGTAACTGTAGACTTTGGGCTCAGTGTTCGTTCTATTGCCCTATTAGATAATTATATTTATGCTGCAACCGAAGAGGGGATTTACCGGGCTGTCGATGACCCAGATATTAACCTGAAAGACCTTACTAATTGGACGGTGATGGGCCCAAATGAAGGCTTTCCTGCAACATACATCTCTAATGCACTAGGTGTCTTCAATGGCAAGTTATATCTTGAGATTGATGATGATTTAATGGTCTGGGAAAATGGTCAATTAAGACAAATTTACGCAGCCACCGATAATCGCTCTTTGGAGTTTATCTCTACCGAAGGGGCACATCTCTTAGCCGGCTTTTATTGCACTTCAGTTAGCTGCAATGGTGAAGTAATCATTCTGGATGAACAAGAACAAATCACAAAAGATGTTCAAGACTGTGTCAACCGCCTGCAATATGCTATTGAAGATCAGCAAGGGCGCATCTGGCATGCAGATAAATGGAGAGACTTTCGGGTCTCCAACCCTGCCACGGGTAGTTGTGAGAAGCTGGCTTACAAAACTCCTTTTAACGCCCTCATCTCTGATATCACCCTTGCAAATGATAAGGTCTATTTGGCCTCCAGTCCGAAATTACAAACCGTTGGAACAGCCATTCTGGACCAAGGGGAATGGAAGATTTATAATAATACAACCCGGTCAGAATTAGAAGGGGCCAATAGCTGGGGGCATTACAAAGTAGCCATACACCCTGAAACTGGCAATGCGTTTATTGCTACTTTTTTCAGGGGTTTAATGGAAATCGACCAAGAAGATAATATTACCTTTTATACCAATGAATTCCAACTCTCGGATGACCCCAATGCTTACCGGGTTGGGGGTCTGGCCTTTGACGAAAATAATAACCTTTGGATGAGTAACCACACCGCTAGCAATCCGGTGATTGTCCGCCTTGCTGACGGTACCTTTAAGAATGATTTTAACAATGTTCCTTCGGGTGTACCGATGCATCATCTTGTCATCGATCGTAATGGGTATAAATGGTATACAATCGATGATAATGGTCTTTTTATTTTTGATGAAGGCAAACTGGACGACCCTATGGACGACCGAAGTAAGTTCATTACCTCCGGCCGGTCTGAATTACCTAGTGATGAAATCCATTCCCTTGCTGTTGATTTAGATGGAGACGTCTGGGTAGGTACGGAGAACGGTGCAGTAGTCTTTGAGTGCGACCCGTTTAACGACCAATGTGT
>CBDUIU010000046.1:0-12332 GCA_965367335.1 uncultured Saprospiraceae bacterium | reverse complement strand
TATTAGTAGCCTTACGGATATTGAGTTCTCTAATCGACTTATCCCGGCAAGTCGGCGCATCCTCATAGGAAATTTCTTCAAAATAAATATCCGATTCGTATTCGTGGCTGAGGAAGGAGAAAAACTCGACAGCACCGGGTTTGTTAACCAACGTAGCAATATAGAAGCCTCCGATTTTGTCCGGCATAATTACATGGTTGGCACCAGCTAATTTAAGCTTATGTTCAGACTTGTCGAGCACCGCGCGGCTAATAATTTTAGCTTCGGGATTCATCTGCCTGGCTGTCAACACGGTGAACACATTGTCCGTATCATCTGGCAAAGCGGAGATCAGCACCCGGGCACGTTTGATACCAGCAGCCAGCAGGATATCATCATCCGTTGCATCCCCTTCGAGATATAGAATTTTTTCTTTGCTTTTTTGAATCTCTCCAATTTTTTCTACGTCCCGATCAATGACCACAAAGGCCTGTTTATGACTAATAAAGTAGTCAATGATCTCACGACCATATTTACCAAACCCACATAAGATGATGTGGTTATCTAATGCGTCAATTTGTTCTGTAATCCAATTCAAATGCATTCGTTTAAAAAACTCTCCTTGAATAATATAGGTCGAAAAAGCAGAAATTGAATAGGCAAAAATACCAATATTCATGATGATAAGAAATGCGGTAAATAAACGCCCTTGAGTAGAAAGCGGTAATACTTCTCCATACCCCACGGTAGAGAACGTAATAATATTCATATAAAAGGCGTCTGTCAGCGAATAGCCCTCCAGAAGGTGATAACCCAGCGTACCTACTACCCAGGAGAACCCTACAAAAAATAGAGCTAACCTGATATTGAGGTATGACCCCGAAACGGTGTAACTAACAAGGAGGTTTCTTAACCGCAAATCCTATTGATAATTTAGTAGAAAAAGTAAAGTTATTAAAAACAACTTACAGAAATTTCAGTAACGAGGCTCAATCTTCCGAAAAATCATCCATTAAAGCAGCGCTGTGATCCCGGAACTGTTGAATCATGGTATCGAACTGTTCGCTTAAAATGCGAATTTCCTCCATGGGCAATTCTCCTTCGGAAAACTCATCAATTAAAAATTCAATCGTTTGGTCTAATTGGTCATTAACGCTATTTACGAAGAAAAACTGCTCGAAGTTAGTTTCACCTATCATGAACTCTACTTCCATCATCTTGTCAATGGCTACAAAGATAATCCGTTTCATCTCCAGGTACTTTCGAAGCAGGCTGACCTTTGGCAATTCCAATCTACGATCAGACCAGTTTTTCTGCATTTGAGTTCGAATTTCATTGGCCGCCTGGTCAAAATTTTTCTTCTGTACTGGGTTCTGAAAAACATCCTCTTCGCTAAATAACTCTTGAATTAATGCCTTATTCGTCAATGCTTTCTTTTGAAGAATTCGATTTAAAAACAGTGCCTTTACGTAAATTTCGGTATAAAAAGTTTGCAGTTCTATGAAAATACCATCAAGGTGAGTAGAGGTCCCTGGTTCAGGTATTTCCTGCTCCTCCATCTCTTCCATTTTCTCCGCCAGGAACTGCTGATGAAAATCAGTGTAATGTATAAAGGGAAAGTCACTATTAAATAATTCAATATCATCCTGCACAGTAAGCAATGGCCCAACTGGAGAGCCTAGTTCCTCTAAAAGGTGTTCTGGCCCATGCGCAAACACGCGAAAAAGCATTAAATCAACTGGAATTGCCATCGAATGATTATCCAGATAATCGTAGATACCATCGAGTAATTTAACGTCTTTATGATTGATTTTAATCCTTGATCGATTAAATTCAGTAAGGCTTAGCTTTTCCAATCGCCATTGGCGCTTAGCAACATCGATTGGCATCCATTCCAATAAATCTTCTTGTTGATAGTCTACCTCTTTCATCCAATCTTTTAGATCAAAATAAGGCAGAACCAGATCATTTTTTCCAATTTTAAAATAATCAGAAGCCTGATAAGGAGCAATCAGCGTGATATACTTCATGCCATCCATAAAACTGATCTTAGCTTCCCCTTTCGGAATCTGTTTACCTTGTTCATCTATTAGAGCAATCTCCTTCACGCTAATCTCTGGATTAACAAAAGGGAGCAATCGGTGTCCGATATACATTCTCTTATCCCGAATCTCCTCTGCGGTCAGCCTTACCTTAAACACTGTTTGAGCAAAAAGCCGATCCCTGTAGATCAATCGGCCATCACCTAACACCTCAACATTAACATGTCGAAATTCATTCAACTGCTTCATCACCTGATCCATCACAATTTCTACAGATAGATCTTTCTGCAAACATTGGTTGACCGCCGCTGTAATGTCTTTCGAATTATTCACCTCCCCTTTTTTTAGCAATCGATCAACAACTTGCTCCAATTCTGGGTCTATCATTTAGTTACTATTACATCGTGGTTTAAAAAACAAACATACACAGATTTTTCGGTATTTACTTGTGGCATACATCGGTATCTTTGGTTAACAATGATTGGGTAAAAGACCTGTTCTCTAGGTATTTTCAAGGAAGCGAAACACGAAAAATAGTCGCCGCAGCAACTTTTTTCAATTGAAAGATGATTTTCTAAAACTTTATCCCTATATTAATGGTCGAAAGCTTTCATCTCTACCGGGTTAGACGACCAAAACACATAAACTTTAGAGCCATTTCGTGGGCTATTGTCCGCTGACATAATTATGCTTTCGATTTAATCGAATAGTATACTTTATAAGGGTGTGTAATTCTTTACACACACGTAAATTAAGATTTTTATTTTCATTTGGTTTTTTGGGGTTATAGGCAGCTATCTGATATTTCAAATATCTTCGATAGTTGCCTTTTTTATTTCTCCAAAATCCACCTTGCTGAATTAAAGTAGGACCATTCTTCTCGGGCCAGATCTACATCTTTATCTATGAAAGCATAGTACTTTTTCCCATTCAATTTAACCTTAATATCTGCATAAATTTGTACAGTATCTCCTGACTCCCGGAGCGCCTCATCTCTAAGGTAATGTGCAAATTGCAAGATCATGTCCGGGTGGGTAAATAATTTTTGAGCCTGTCGTTTGGAAAGCAGTTTTCCGGGGCGCACCACTCGCGTTTCACCAGTACGCTGGTTGACTACGCGAAAACTTCCGTAACCACTTTTACTACGCAACATCATCCGCCAACTAAATCGATGTCCTTCTTCGGTCCAGGCCACGTCCCCCGGAAAATAGTGATGACGCAGGGGAATTAATAATTGTAAACTGCAAAATACAACCAGGAATGACATAATCCATGTCTCCCGTCCGGCAGCGTAGGAAGTGAGGGGAGCTTGTATCAGAGGAGTTGCTTTTTCCTTTCTATTTATCCACCAATTTTCCACCCTAATAAAAATGGGTATTTTACGAATTAGCCATGCCCAAATATGTCGTGGCAGATCAGGAGGAAAAAAAAGTAAAGTCATTAATAAAGATAACCAGGGAAATATCCCAATTTTGAAAATTAAGGTATTCGTCAGGTGAAAAAAGATCGCTAAGCTTAAACCAAGCAAACGTGTACGTCGAAACAGGAGTAAAAAAACGATCGACAAATCAAAAATGAGCCCCCCATAACTCATGAACCAAGCAGTGGTTTCCTGTTTAAACAAGAGTCCAAAGACGGGCAAATCTGATTTTTGCTGTAGCCAGATTTTTAAGGGCATCGCCTGTAACCAATCAGGGTTCAGTTTGGCAATTCCACCATAAAAATATACTAGCCCCATCATAAAGCAGAGGATGGTAATACACCAGCGGGGAATCTCCTCCCGCAATTTCGTTCGACCGGCCAAAATATCCAGGGAATAATTTGCCTGAGCAGGCAGGATAATCATGATCCAACAAAGCAAACAATAAAAATAACCATGGTTAAGGTAGTAGGCCTTTTCCAACAAAAAGGTGTAGCTAAACCCAAGTGCCCATATCAAAGCACAAAATCGATAATACCAGCCCAAGGCTACCCCAACTCCCGCAGCAATGATCAATATCAATAACAGGGACATCCATGGGTCTGAGAAAGTAGGCAACCACTCAAATCCAATAAACCTAAACTGAAATTTTTCCGGATCGAAATGGCCTTTCATCCAATGTTTATAAACCAGTGTTCCAATCATATCAGCTACGCCTAATCCGGCAAAGAAGAACCGGAACATTACCAGTGAGGCAATATCTATAGGTTGCCACCAGAAAGTAGGATGAGGATGATATGGTATTACCTGACTTGACATTTGAGGGCAAAAAGGTAACAACTATTTATGAATCCCATCTGCCAAATCTTCGCTGCTATCCTTGCTAGTCACCAAATTCACCTATCAAAGAAATCATCATTATTCCTAAAAAACCCGCAGAAACCGGGCTATTTGCTTAAATTTAAAACAAAAAGTAATTTTTTTGTATTTTTTACAACAAAAAGTTGCATTGTATTAATAAAGTAACTAATTTGCGAGCAGAATGAATGATTATCAAATAATTGTTAATCTAAACCAAAGCAAAAATGGACTTACAAATTCTGATTAGCAAAAAAGGAACACAAGTGGTTAAAGCTTCACAGCTACACCAAGTTCTCCAACTCCCTGCTCATAAATATAATGGCCACATTGAGAAATGGCTAAAAGACATTTATGCCTTTCAGGATGATGTCCGTCAGCCAGAAGTGTTGAAGGACTATGCACCAATAGCGCTACAACACAGCAAACGCAAAGACTATTATTTATCATTAGAAATGGCCAAGCTAATCACGTTAAATTCGGACAGCAAAGTGAAGTTACAATTTGCTCGCTGGCTGCGTGATCAGGAAGGCCGGGAGCCTAAAACGAAAACGGACTTGCGAAAGTTAAGCAAGGAACAAATCACAACTATCATTGAATTGACAAAAGTCATGAGTATGATGAGCTGTCAACAAAGTGCTGAACAGATGCATCGCCAATATTTTAAAGATCACCAACATGGTCCTAGTGATTATAAGTGGTGGCAATACCGCGCCGGGTTGTTAGGCTACTCGGTTACAGAGCTCCGCTCAAAGATGCTGGAGATTGGCAAGCAATACAAAGGGAAAAAACTATCTCAAGTATTGGCTCATCTCGATCAATATGAGATTATTCGTCTGGCAGTAATTGATCTTTTTATCGCGCTGGGCCAAGATCTTTCCTATGCCACAACTATGGGTGACCTGGCGAGACTTTTTGCGCAGGAAATGAAAATTGAAATATGGGATGATCGCCAGCCCAGCCTTAAATTTGGTCAGCGTACTGTTAATACGGACCTGGCCAATGAGGTAAAGTCCATGCGCTTAGATGGTTATCTTCAACAGTTGTGTGCCTAAATTCCAAAACATTTTTTTGAACAAAGAATTTCCTATCTCATAAAGCAGTGCTAGGTAAAGAGGGACTTCAACAAGCGGAAGGGAAGTCTCTCTCCTTTTTTCTCCTTACGAGGGGAATTTTGTATTTTTGCACTCTGGAATAAGGCAATGAAAGTCAATTCAGCAACTTCATTCCATTCAATTACGTTTACAATATCAGACCTACGATAATTTAATTTATGGCTTATACTGAAGATAATATACGATCACTTGACTGGAAAGAACATATCCGCTTACGCCCTGGAATGTATATCGGTAAACTGGGAGACGGTTCCGCTCCGGATGATGGAATTTATGTACTAGTAAAAGAAGTGATTGATAACTCCATTGACGAGTATGTCATGGGGCATGGAAAAAAGATCGATATCAACATTGACAAAGAAACTGGGGAAGTCAATATTCGGGACTATGGTCGTGGAATCCCGCTTGGAAAAGTAGTGGATTGTGTTTCAAAGATCAATACAGGTGGAAAATATGACTCCAAAGCTTTTAAAAAGTCCGTTGGTCTTAATGGTGTAGGTACCAAGGCTGTCAACGCGCTTTCCAATTATTTTGCCGTAGCTTCTATTCGCGATGGTAAGATGAAGCTGGCAGAGTTTGAAAAGGGAGAGTTGGTGAAAGACCATCGTCAGAAAAAGACGACTGAAGAAAATGGAACCCATATTACCTTCGTCGCTGATAAAAGCATTTTCAAAAAATTTCGTTACCGCCCGGAATACATAGAGAATCAACTTTGGAATTACGCTTACCTGAACGCTGGCTTGCGGTTGGTCTTCAACGGAAAGACCATGGTTTCCAAAAATGGTTTATTGGATTTGTTAGAGAAAAAAACCAATGGAGAGACATTGCGCTATCCCATCATCCATCTTAAAGGAGATGATGTTGAGTTGGCCATGACCCATGGAAATCACTACGGAGAACAATATTATTCTTTTGTAAATGGTCAAAATACAACTCAGGGAGGGACTCACCTCAATGCCTTTCGTGAAATGCTGGTGAATGTCGTGCGTAATGTTTATGGAAAAAACTTTGATGCTAAAGATATTCGGGCTTCTATCATTGCTGCGATTAGTGTCCGGGTGGAAGAACCCGTTTTCGAGTCGCAAACTAAGACCAAGTTAGGTTCCACGGAAATGGGTCCCAAAGGCCCTACTATGCGTGCCTTTTTTACTGATTTTCTTAAGCAATTAGACAATTACCTTCGTATGCATACGGAGGTTAAAGATGCTTTAGAAAAACGGATAAAACAGTCAGAACGGGAGCGTAAAGAAATTGCCGGGATAAAAAAATTAGCAAACGAACGCGCCAAAAAGGCAAATCTTCATAATAAAAAACTACGCGATTGCCGTCTCCATTATAATGACAGCAACCGCAAAACCGAAGAAGAGGATCGCAATGAAACGACGCTCTTTATTACAGAGGGTGATTCCGCTTCTGGCTCTATCACTAAAGCAAGGGATGTACAAAAACAGGCCGTTTTTAGTCTTAGAGGTAAACCGCTCAACTGTTTTGGGCTCTCAAAGAAAATTGTATATCAAAACGAAGAATTTAACCTTCTCCAACACGCCCTTAACATTGAAGATGGTATGGATGACCTACGCTATAATCGCGTTGTCGTCGCCACTGATGCCGATGTTGATGGTATGCATATTCGTCTATTGCTGTTGACCTTCTTCCTGCAATTCTTCCCGGATCTAGTGAGGAATGGGCACCTTTTTATTCTCGAAACTCCCCTATTTCGTGTCCGGGATAAGAGTAAAACATTCTATTGTTATAGTGAGTCAGAAAAGCAAAAAGCGATTAAAAAATTGCGGGGTAAACCTGAGATTACACGATTCAAAGGGCTGGGAGAGATTTCACCTGATGAGTTTAGTGATTTCATCGGAGAAGACATTCGCTTAGAACCGGTTTATCTTCCGGAGACTATGAATATTGATGATATTCTATCCTACTATATGGGTAAAAATACACCTTCCCGTCAAGAGTTTATTATTGAAAATCTTCGGGTAGAAAAAGACGAGGTAGACGGAAAGGAGGATTTAGAAAGTGAAGAAAGCGTAGCTGTCGAAAACGCTGAGCCAGTTAGTGCTTAAATTTAAGGTATTCTGCCTTTTTGTCGCATTCTATTGGGCCATTTTTAAATAAATTGCCATTAATTGCGGACTTTTTCCCGTGGCATAAATATTGGCCCATAGCTATACTCGTAGATTCTACTTATATTATGTCAATGTGACATAACATCTAAGCTTTACTACACTATTCCATTTCCTGACACGGTTCCCTTGTTCTGTTCATTTAGACGGAACAATGGGTACATATAGAGACCTACTAATATGTTTGAGCAATATTTTGCACCACATAGCCTAGAAGAAGAAACCGAATTCATGCCGCTGTTTTCTGTAGAAGAAGAACCAAACTTAGCGGAGGACGAAAATATTCCTGACATTCTCCCAATTTTGGCTTTGAAAAACACGGTTCTTTATCCAGGTATTATTATTCCTATCACCGTTGGCCGGGATAAGTCCTTAAAAGCCATTCAGCAAGCTTATGAAGCTGATCGGTACATCGCTGTTCTATCACAAAAAGATACAAAAATAGAAGACCCCAAAGAGGAAGATCTATTTATTATTGGTACCGTTGCTAAAATCATCAAGCTGCTAAAAATGCCGGATGGTACAGCAACAGCTATACTCCAGGGACGCAGACGGTTTACCTTAGTTGAATTGCTAAAAACCTCTCCTTATCTGGAAGGTAAGATCAGCGTAATAAAGGAAACAGATCCAATTGACGAGTTAGAGTTTAAAGCAATGACTTCTTCCATTCGGGATATGGCACAGCAAATCATTCAGCTGTCACCTAATATTCCTTCGGAAGCCATCGTGATGTTAAAAAACATTACCGAAGATTATTTCCTACTTAACTTCATTGCCTCTAACCTAGGGATTAGCGTAGAAGTAAAACAACAGATCCTGGAAATTGATGACCCCAGGACAAAAGCTGAAATGATCCTCGGCTCTATGGAAAATGAGCTTCGCATTTTAGAGCTCAAGGATCAGATCGAATCAAAGGTTCGAGGAGATATTGAAAAGCAACAACGCGATTACTACCTCAATCAACAACTTAAAACCATCCAGGATGAGTTAGGTCAGAACCCCCAAGAAGAAGAGGTCAAACGTTTGCGGGAAAAAGCAAAGGAGAAAAAGTGGGGTAAAAACGTGGAAGAGGCTTTCATGCGCGAACTAAAAAAACTAGCACGTACGAACCCTCAGGCACCTGAATACTCTGTATTACTTAACTACCTGGAATTACTTACTGACCTGCCTTGGGAAGAGTTTACAGTAGATAACTTTAACCTTGCAAAGGTAAAACAGACCTTGGATAAAGATCATCATGGCTTAGAAGATGTAAAGGACCGGATACTCGAACACCTGGCAGTTCTTAAACTAAAAGGTGACATGAAAGCGCCGATCATTTGCCTCGTAGGCCCTCCGGGTGTAGGTAAAACCTCTTTAGGGAAATCTATCGCTAATGCCTTGCAACGCAAGTTTATTAGGATGTCTTTGGGTGGTTTGCACGATGAGTCCGAGATCCGTGGACACCGAAGAACATATATAGGAGCCATGCCTGGCCGTATTATTCAGTCGCTGAAAAAAGTTAAAGCATCCAATCCAGTTTTTATTCTGGATGAGATTGATAAAGTGGGTAAAGATTTTCGGGGAGATCCTTCTTCTGCTTTGCTTGAGGTATTAGACCCGGAGCAAAACAGTACTTTCCATGACAACTTTCTGGAGTTGGAGTACGACCTGTCTAAGGTTATGTTTATTGCAACCGCTAATTCACTAAGCACCATTCAACCAGCCTTATTGGATCGAATGGAAGTCATCGAAATAAGTGGCTATTCTCTGGAAGAAAAAGTAGAAATCACCAGACGTCATTTGATCCCTCAACAGTTGGAAGCACATGGCCTTAAAGCAAAACAAGTGAAGCTACGCCCTCAGGTAATTGGTAAAATTATTCAAAATTATACCCGAGAGTCAGGTGTCCGTAGTTTAAATCGTACCATAGGATCTGTGATGAGACGTATTGCTAAAAAAGTGGCCATGGAGGAATCATACGACCCCAGAATTAAAAAAGAAGACCTTCAAGATTTATTGGGCCCAGCTAGATTTTCAAATGATACCAGCAATGAAAAACCAGTACCCGGAGTTGCAATTGGTCTGGCATGGACTCAGGTAGGTGGAGATATTCTTTACATCGAAGCCAGCCTCAGCCAAGGCAAAGGCAAGCTACTGCTTACGGGTAATCTGGGTGATGTCATGAAAGAATCTGCGACTACGGCACTTAGTTATATCAAGGCTAATGGCGCTGACCTGGGTATTCCTATTGAAAACATGGATAAATACGACATTCATATTCACGTACCGGAAGGTGCTATTCCAAAGGATGGTCCATCAGCGGGAATTACGATGTTGTCTGCTTTAACTTCTGCTTTCACTGGACGGCCTTTGCGATCCAATATCGCAATGACTGGAGAGATAACCTTGAGAGGTAAGGTCTTACCTGTTGGTGGAATAAAAGAGAAAGTACTAGCGGCCAAACGGGCTGGTATTAAGGAGATCATTCTGTGTGAAATTAACCAAAAGAATGTCGAGCAAATCCAAAGCGACTTTATAAAAGGAATGACGTTTCATTACGTTGCCCAGATGGAAGAGGTGCTGGATATTGCTTTGTCTAAAAGAAAGGTAGTTAGCCGAGTCTAGGAGGCTTTTTGATTAAACACGAACAGTTGTTTTTTCCTAAGAAATTGAAACGTTGCAGGTCCTGAACCTGTAACGTTTTTGTATGTTTTACTTAGCAGCCAACCTTTTCTACAGAAAAGAGGTCTTAGACTATATTGGGGGAGTTAATTCTTCGTTAATAATTAAAGCTTTCATAGAAAAGTAAAATTACCCCCGTTTTATGTTCGATTAATTACTTAATTTGGCATTTTTGAGGAACTATCTTATTATTAATTATTTGTATGAAAAACCTATCACTGTTTGTTCTTTTATCCGTTTTCTTTAGCCTACAACTTTCCGCTCAAAAATTATCGGATAATAATTTGGTGCAACTGTCGGGAATGGTCTTAGATGGTTCCAATCAGGAATTACTACCAGTACCTTATACTAACATTTTAGTAAAAGGAAAAGGTAGGGGTACCTATTCGGATTTCCGGGGGTTCTTTACTATTGTTGTGCAAAAAACAGATACCATTGTTTTTTCTGCTATAGGTTATCAAACGGTTGAAACGACCCTCCCTAATGACCTGAAGGATGATCGTTATTCTATGGTTCAGTTGATGGTTCAAGATACTTTTAACCTCCCTGAAACAGTTGTATTTCCCTGGCCAAGCAGGGATCATTTTAAGCTGGAATTTCTTGCTATGGATGTGACTAAAGAACTTCAATCTCGTGCGGCAGAAAATGTAGCCCAAGAAGTCCTGGAACAAGGACGAAGTGTTGTGCAAGTAGATGGTCCTGAAGCTGCAAATTACTATTTACGCCAACAAGCTAGAGACTATTACTATATTGGTCAGACTCCTCCAATGAATATTTATAACCCGTTAGCGTGGAAGAAATTTTTTGATGCATGGAAAAACGGGGATTTCAAAAAGAAGAAAACAACTCCCTCATCTACCAATTAAAATATTCCCTTCGTTATCAAAAATTAGCGCACCTCTTCTTGGAGTAGGCCAATCAAATTAATAGCATTATTGTTTGAGCTCTGATTCCCTTATATTTGTGATGCTTTTGAACATTTGAATAATTTCCTGAATGAAAGTTACTGAGTACTTTGAAAAGGCCAATGGCCAAACCCTTGTATCTTTTGAGGTATTGCCTCCACTGAAAGGGGGTGGCATGAAAGCTATTTTTGACTCCCTTGATCCGCTGATGGAATTCAAACCTCCGTTCATTGATGTAACTTATCATCGTGAGGAATTTATTTACGTTAAAAGGCCAAGTGGTTATTATGAAAAGACTGCTATTCGCAAACGTCCAGGCACCGTCGGTATTTGTGCTTCCATAATGCACAGATATGGAGTGGATGCGGTTCCTCACCTTATCTGTGGTGGCTTTTCCAAAGAGGATACAGAGAATGTACTTATTGATCTGAATTTTCTTAATATCAAGAATGTACTTGCATTACGAGGTGACGCTCGAAAATTTGATGGCAAATTTATTCCAGAGCCAGATGGAAATGTTTATGCCATTGACCTGGTCAAACAGGTCGGAGATATGAACACTGGAAAGTATCTGGATGTGAATATTGAAAATGGAGAAAAGACAGACTTTTGCATTGGTATTGCAGGCTATCCGGAAAAGCATTTCGAATCCCCTAATTTACAAATGGACCTGGAGATGACAAAAGCTAAAGTGGATGCCGGAGCAGACTATATTGTCACTCAGATGTTTTTTGATAATCAGGCTTATTTTAATTATGTGAAAGCTTGTCGAGAGATCGGTATCAATGTACCCATTGTACCAGGCTTAAAACCATTGACCAGAGGATATCAGCTCAATTCTTTACCTCGTCTTTTCCACCTCAACCTTCCGGACGAACTCGTGAATGCCGCTAGTCAAGCTAAAAACAGGGAAGAAGTAATTGAAGTTGGGGTAGAATGGTGTATTGCCCAATCCAAAGAACTTAAAGCAGCCGGAGTCCCTTGCTTGCATTATTATACCATGGGGGATTCAAAAACTACCCGCAGAATATGCGAAGCGGTTGTATAACTTTATGAAAAAAGGATCATTAGCGACGCGTCAGACTACCACTCAAGCCAGTTAGTACGTCGCGAGCAAACAACATTTTAGGTTTCCAGTAAGTTGAGCTCAATACATCCTGCTCCATTACTCCTTTCGAAGAAGTGCTGTGAATCACAACCAGCTCCTCACCGGTATT
>CBDUIU010000045.1:0-12400 GCA_965367335.1 uncultured Saprospiraceae bacterium | reverse complement strand
TGGATGTCTGAAGACGAACTAACAATATGTTGGTTCGTCTTTACCTCCATTTATTTAAAACTTATTAACCATTTAAATACAATAGCCCATGAAGAAACTTAATTTACTAAAGAAAAAATTTGCTAAGGAGCGCTTATCCAAGATGCAAGCTATCCAACTGAAAGGGGGAGATGACAAGCGGATGCCACGTCCAACTGATCCAAAACCAATACCTGGTGGACTGAGTGATCTAACCACTACTATGAGTTCAACTATTGTTGGTGTGACGGTATCAATTAATCCTTAGCCGATTTAAATATTCTTAAGCATAAAAATAAAAGCCAGGGTAATAATACTATCCTGGCTTTTTTCATTTTAAACCTAACGTTTTCCACTTATTTAGGTATAATTTTTGGCTTATTCTTAAAGATAATCCTCCGATCTGAAACCACCTAAATTTCATGACACTAGGTACAAAGGATATTTACCTGCTATATCATTTCCCTACCTTCAATAAGTATTTATTGCTGCTGTGCTTGTTATTTTCTCCACTGTTGACCAATGCAAATTCCATTGACAGTATCAAGCAAGTTATTCAACCCCGTGTTGAAGGGTACAATACTATGGAATTACTCAGTTTTGCTGCCAACTATGCGAATGGAAATTTACCTATGGCGATTGCATTATCAGAATTGGCAAAAGACAAAGCCTTAGCTGAAAATGATCTTGAAAGTCTGTTTAACGTCTGTCGTGAACAAGGGTTCTATTACGAGGATAACAATAAATTATATGAGGCAAAAAGTGCTTATGAAAATGCATTGAAATATGCTAATAAATCTGAGAACAATAAGTTACTTCAGACAATTTATACCGATTTAGCTATCATCAACCGAAAGATGAGTAACTATAAAGCCACTAAGGATTATCATATCTTATCATTAGAATTGGGGGAAAAAGAAGAAAACCAGGAAATGATTGAATATGCTTATCATGGTTTAGGTTTTCTATATGAAACTGTTGGCGATTATGAAAAAGCAATTGAGTACTATCTTAAATCAGTATCTATTGCCGAAGCAAGGGGTTATATTTCAGGGACAATAACCACCCTTCAAAACATTGGACTCACGTATATTAAGCTCAATGACAAAGAACGGGCATTGGAAAGTATTGAAAAAGCCTATCTTCTTGCGACAGAGCAACAGGATACCTTACAAATTGCAAATGTACTGAATGACCACGTCGAAATACTGGTCACTAGTGGCGACTATGAAGCCGCTTTACAGAAATTCAGAGCTTCGTTGAGCGTATATGAATTAGCCAACTATAAACCTACCATTGCAAGATCCTTAATCAACATTGCGGAGGTTTATGTAAAACAAGATAAATACGAGTTAGCTCATCGGTATTTCTTAAAGAGCCTTGAATATGACAAATACATCCGCGATGAAGATTATGCTAACCTGTATAATAAGTTAGGTATTTTATATTTTAGACAAAATGAAATTGAAAAATCCAAGGAAGCGTTTCAACGTAGCCTGGATATTTCCATTAACAACAATTATAAAAAATTAAGTCAAAACAACCACCAACACCTTTATCAAATACACAAACAACAAAACAACCACCAGGTAGCACTTATTCATTTGGAATCGACAAACAACCTCAAAGATTCCCTCTTAAATATTGACAAAGCACAACGAATCGCAGAAATGCAATTCAAGTACGACATTGCACATGGAGAAAGAGAAATTCACGCCCTTAGATTAAGGCAAAACAATATTCTACTGGTCGGAAGTCTTACTCTTTTCACTTTTTTAGTTTCAGTTTTAATTTACATCCTCAAATTACGCGGTAGAAACAATAGATCTTTAAAATTTAAAAATGCTGAAATTGAAGCACAAAACATAAAATTACGCGAATCAAACGAAGTTCACAAACAATTCGCTTACGTTGCTGCCCATGATTTAAAAGAGCCCCTCAGAAACATTGGAAGTTTTGTAAATCTTTTGGACAGGCGATATGGCAAACAATTTAACGAAGAAGCAAGGGAGTACATGGCTTTTGTCACAGGGGGAGTTAAACGCTTAAACAATCTACTCGCTGATTTGCTTTCTTACTCACAGATTTCGTCGGAAATAGCTCGTAAAGAATTAGTCAGTGTGGGATCAGTCTTAAGGGAAGTCCAAATCAATCTACAAAACACCATTACAAGTAAACAAGCCGTTATAAACTACCCTCAACAATTGCCTGTCATCCACATGAGCAAAGTACATTTACTTCAGCTCATGCAAAATATAATTAGTAATGGGTTAAAGTTTGTAGAAGACAAAAAGCCAATCATTGACATTACCTGTACCCCAGCAGATGATCACATTTTATTTAGCATTAAGGATAATGGCATAGGTATCAATAAAGAGTATGAAGAAAAAGTATTTAATTTATTTCACCGACTAAATAAAAACAGCCATTACGACGGAACTGGCATTGGATTGACAATATGTAAAAACATTGTTGATAAATATGATGGAAAAATCTGGCTAGAGTCTGAACCAGGGCAAGGAACCACTTTCTTTATTTACTTACCTGTAAAAACAAATAAACATAACGAGCCAGCTTCTTCTATGCAACATGCCACCACTTTAAATTAACTATACTTATAAAAAAACGCGTTGGCCTTCCTTTGCAATTGCAAACCCTGCATTTTCCACCTTCTGTCTTTCAATTGAGTTTTCCTTTAACAACGGATTTGTATGATTAAAATGTATGAAGTGTATTTTAGCCTTATTCGAAGCTGAAAGCCCGTCAAACAATTGCATACTCTCTTCTACAAATGGATGAGGAATCAAAGACATATCTCTCCCAGGAATTTCACCATTCTGGTAAAATGTACCATCAAGAAAAGCGACGTCAACAGCTTTGACTAAGGCTACTATATCTTGTGGCCATTTTTGCCACTTATCTACATCTGGAATAAACAAAGCTTTTCTTTCCGTTCCTTCAATCAAAAAACCTATAGTTTCAGAAAATTCATCCCGGTGGGGTACAATCAACGGCGTTACAGACAAACTTATGTTTAGTCGGAGCGTGGAATCAGCTTTTAATGGCAACAGCTTAATGTTTTCCAAAGCTACTAACTGACTCCAGGGCCCATTAGTTTGTAAGAACTTCTTCATTCTCGGCATTGCATATACAGGCATTTCTTGCGTCCCCATCGCTTCTCTTCCCAAATGCATAAGCCCTGTATAATGTCCTATGTGTGCGTGAGTTAGCAATATTCCCGCGAGGTTTGCGCCACAATCATTTTGCAAGAGGTATAATTGCTCTTTAAAATCTGGCGTTGCATCAAATAACCAGCCAGAATGTGTAATAGGATCTATTAACGCCAGGCAAGTCACGCGTTTAGGTTTCCTCTGCTGTTGCCATACTTCTCGACAACAATCTTTATTACATGCTGCTTGCGGATAGCCAGCGTCCTGAGCAATACCCATCACTTGTAGATAAGGCCGATCCGTTCCCGCATCCACGGAAGTCTGCTGATCTACCCCGTTAGATTTACACGCCAGTAAGCCGATCAATAAAAACAGAAACAACTGAACTTTATTCATGTATTTGATTTGATATCATTCCAGGTTTGAAAAAGAATGGCTTGCGAAGGACGATCTACAGGTAATTTCCGGAGAGGTTCGCAAGGACGTAAGCTCTCATCACACTCCTTTGGCAGAGATTGATATAGCCGGGTTCCTTTTGTCTTCCAGGCTAACATTTCATCACTCACTTGCTTGATAACTTTGCCGGGGTTTCCAACAACCAAACTACGCGGAGGAATCACACTATTCGCTTTGATAAAACAAAGTGCACCAATAATACTGCCCTCACCTACCTCAGCATTATCCATGATTACGCTATTCATACCCACCAAGACATTCTTACCAATATTAGCCCCGTGAATAATGGCTCCATGTCCAATATGGGCTGCAGCTTCCAACTTCATTGTTACACCAGGAAACATATGCAGCGTACAATTTTCCTGTACATTACAACCATCTTCAATTACAATTCCTCCCCAATCTCCTCGAATAGCTGCACCCGGTCCGATATACACGTCCCTTCCTATTATCACATTACCAGTTACTGTTGCTTGTGGATGGATAAAGGCACTTTCGTGGATAACGGGTTTAAACCCTTTAAATTCGTAAATCATGTTTTTATTTTTTGTAAAGATATAAACGATAGCATACATTAAAAAACGCCATAAGCAATGATAGCCTATAGCGTTTTTCTTAAAATTATTTTTTTATTACATTAATCGTCACCTGCGAAGATAGCTAGCAGACGAAGAATTTCAATATAAAGCCATACCAGGGTAACTAATAAGCCCATGGCTGAAAACCACTCCATGTATTGAGGAGCATTATAAGCTTCTCCTTTCTCAAAGTTGTCAAAATCGAGTAATAGATTAAGTGCAGCGATACCAATAATTAATAAGCTAATTCCAAGACCTATTGCCCCTCCTTCATGTAAAAAAGGAATATTCATTCCAAACATGGATAAAACCAAATTTAGAACATAAACAATTAACACCGCCCCAGTAGCCATCATTACGCCCGCCTTAAATTTTTCAGTTACTTTGATGATGCCAGCTTTATAAATGAAAAGCATCATAAACAAAACTGCAATTGTCAGTGAAACTGCTTGAAAAATAATCCCCCCAAACTGAGCAGCATATACGGCAGAAATAGTTCCCACAAAGAGTCCTTCTAAAGCAGCATATATAGGTGCAATAATTGGTGATTTTTCTACCTTAAAACTAGCTGCAATTACAGCGATCAACCCTCCTATTGCTCCAACCCACATTAAAATGGGATTAGGGAACATAAAACTATACATAGTAGTAATTAACATGATCCCACTCAAAATAAAAGTCTTGTTTATCGCACCTTGTACCGTCATGGTAGGAGCATGAGAAACTAGTTCAGAGTCCAGTACTACCGGCTGACTTGCCGCAGCTTTCTGATAGGCTTTATCACCTAAAATAGGGTTAGAGGATTTTGTTAATCGATCAAACCTTCCCATTGATTTAATATTTTTTCGTTGAAAAATCTTTTCGTCCCAAAGATAACAATTTGTACATAGCTTATGTTCTTTTGACAACAATCTCGACTAAATTTTTGCAAATTGAACTGCGTGCACCATCGGTAGGTAATTACTTAAACAGGACCAATAATCTCCTTTATTGTTGGATAAAAAAACATTTCCAGTAGTGGTGCCAAAGGCTAACCAGTCCGTCGAAGCCGCCATGGCATGGCGATAGACGATGTCGAAGCAGTCCTTTTGGGGTAACCCGTTACGTTGAGTTATCCAACTTTTTCCACCATCATCAGTACGGCAGACACAGAGCGCCTTGTCGATCGCTATTCGCATTTCATCACTTACTGCTGGAACTACCCAGGCTCGTTGTGCTGCTAAAGGATCAACGGCAATACAGAACCCAAAATTAGCAGGCCCTTTTTCCTGGCTAACATTCTTCCAGTCCTTCCCTCCGTTACTGCTATTGAAAATGCCACAATGATTTTGTTGCCACATGATTTCAAAGTTTGAATTGGCGGCTACTAATAGATGTGGATCATGGCCAATTTCTGCATGTGGATCCGGAAGAAAATCAGCTCGAAGGCCTTTATTGCGTACCTCCCAGGTTTTTCCGGCATCATGAGTTTCGAATACACCCGCACAACTAATACCGATATATAAATGATCATTATTTTCTGGATCAACAACAATAGAGTGAATACCTGCATTATCCATACCACCACCAAGCCATTGTGATCGTGAAGGATGATTCCATAACGAATCAACCAACTCAAAACTATCCCCTCCGTTTTCACTCACAAACAAACCACCTGGCTCAGTACCGATCCAAAGTCGATTCGGATACGTTTCTCCACCATCGGCAAAAGCCCATAGATAGTTAGTTGTAGCCGGTACGCCTTCTTTGATCTCCGCACCTTCTGGAAATGTTGGGGCTACTACCTCTTGCCAGTTTTTTCCTTGGTCTTTTGAGCGGTGTAATTTTACTCCCCAGTGCCCATGGTCCAGACAAGCCCACCAAGTTGAATTTCGGTGGTCAACATGTGCCAAAGAAACCGGAATCCCTTCAAAATGATTAGAATGAAATTGCCATTGATTAGCCTTTAGCTGGTAAACCATTAACCCTTTGCGGGTACTGACCAGCAATGCATTTGGTTTTGACATGGTTCTTTGTTTATTTGATAATTGTCAAAAACTACCCTCCTGAAAGTGCTTGCATTATAAAAACTTCGCTATTAGCAGTAAGTAAATCCGACTGACTATCTCTATCTGTAATCATTTGTCCATCAATAAAGATGTTTACATGCTTGCGTAAGCGCCCCTGATCATCCAATAAATAAGTGGAAATACCTGGATATTGCGCTTCAATTTTTCTCAACATCATACCTACCTGTTCCGCTTCGACTTCAATTGGTCCAAGTGTAGGATAAAATCTTTTGAGCGCCTGTGTAAATCTTACTTTTGCCATGATAATAGAAGTGCTTTGTTTATTCCCACTGTTTAGATGAACGATAAACAGTTCCCTTAAAGATAGCAACTAATTCTGAATTCTGGTTATGAATCCGAACCTGATAAACACCAATTTTATGGCCCAGTTTATCCTCAATTGCTTCTGCAAAGAGTGTATCGCCAATATGTACCGGGGCTAGATGAGAAATAGAGGTCTCCACGGATACCGCATGAGCCCCCTGTGAGTTCGAGGCAAATGCAAGCGCACTATCAGCAAAGGAATAAGTGATCCCACCGTGAGCAACTTTAAATCCATTGGTCATTTCCTCACGTACAGTCATACGTAGCTTTGCGTATCCCGCAGCAGTTTCTTCCAGTTCAATCCCTAGCCATTGACTGAACGCATCATTATCATACATGCGTTCTTTTGCAATTTGATGAGGAGTCATAGATTGAGAATTAATTATTCATAAAATGATGTTCCATCTCGTTTCATCCTTCTCAAAATTGGGCTACAACGATAACGATCCTCTAAATATTCAGCATGAAGACGATCCATGGTGTCAACACAATTAGCTATACCTTTTTCGTCGGCCCACTTTAGCAAACCTTTGGGGTAGTTCACTCCCTTGGTCATGGCCGTATCAATATCGTCTCGGGAGGCAATATTCAGGTAGAGCGCATCAGCAGCTTCATTAATCAGCATCACGAGAATTCGCCAGAGGATATGCTCGCCTAATTGTTTATCTTTATTTGCTTGCAACGGTTCCGCACCTTCCCGGTAATCGTAATACCCCCGTCCAGATTTTCTTCCCAGGTAGCCAGCTTCCGACAGTCGTTTTTGGGTAAAAGCAGGTTTATAACGAGGATCGAAATAAAATGCCTTAAATACACTCTCCGTCACCGCGTAATTAACATCATTGCCAATATAGTCCATTAAAGTAAAGGGGCCCATACGGAAGCCACCGAGCACTGTCATTGCCCAATCTATAGTTGCTACATCCGCAAGACCTTCCTCCAGGATACGCAAAGCTTCACCATAGAAGGGTCGTGCAATTCGGTTGACAATAAATCCAGGTGTATCTTTGGCTAGAACAGTTAATTTACCCCAGTTATCAATCAACTTCCTGGCCTTTACCGTAACTGAGTTGTTAGTCTGGACAGCAGGAATAATCTCCACCAATTTCATCAATGGTGCCGGATTAAAAAAGTGGATGCCAATTACCCGTTCTGATTTTTCACAAGCAGCGGCAATGGAAGCAATAGACAAGGAGGAAGTATTAGAAGCCAGGATACAGTCTTTTGAAACTATATTTTCTAGCGCTGCAAAAACAGATTTTTTTACTTCAATGTCTTCAATAATCGCTTCGATAACTAAACCACATTCGGAAAAGGTGTCTAAGTTTTCAACAAAGTAAATACGGCCAAATATGGCTTTTGCAGTTGCATCGTCCAATCGCTCTTTTTCAACCAGGCGATTAAGGATTTTCTGTAACTTTTGTTGTGCTATTTCGAGTGCCTGTGGATACTTATCTACCAGGATGACATCGTGGCCAGCAGTAGCAGCGACCTGCGCTATGCCTGCCCCCATGGAGCCAGCGCCGAGAACACCTATTTTCATAATAATCTTGTTAAATGGTCAATGCCCTTTTATCGTAAAGACTTAGCTCTTTGATTTACCCAAAGCTATGCGCTAATTTTTTATTAGACTTGTTCTGGCCCATCTCAATCGGCTACAATGAGCAACTTTTATCTTGTACTACGTTAAATTTGTTCGCCGATCCCGATAGCTATCGAGGATTGGCTATGCCTGCAAAATTTGCCTTGTCCAGAATAAAATTTTTCTCATTTCGCTCGATCAGCTAGGCCAGAACAAGTCTATTTAGAAATATTTATAGGTGCGCAGGAATTGAGAAGTGACAGGTTAGCTAGCTCTTATTAGTAGTTATATTGTTATTTACCGTTGAACGTTGGTTTTCGTTTTTCCAAAAATGCATTTACCCCTTCCTTGTAATCATCTGTTTTCGATGCCTCTACCTGAGATTCGTTTTCCAGGGCAAGTTGTTCCTGAAGGTCGTTCTTAAGACTTTTATTGAAAAGTTGTTTTGTTAAGCCCAAGGCCTTGGTTGGCATCTGAGCAAGCTTTTGCGCAAGCTGATTTGCTGTGTCTTGAAATTCCGTATCCGCAACAACTTTATAAATCATACCTAGTTGCTCAGCTTCTTTGGCTGTTACCTTATCACCGAGCATCGCCAATGCCATAGCTTTTTGAAAGCCGATAAGACGAGGTAAAAAGAAGGTACCACCACTATCCGGAATAAGGCCGATCTTACTAAAGGCTTGAATGAAGGTGGCCGATTCGGTTGCAATCACAATATCACAAGCCAGGGCTAAGTTTGCTCCCGCCCCCGCAGCTACGCCATTGACGGCAGCAACTACAGGTTTTTCCATCTGCCGGATACGAAGAATAAGTGGATTATAATGTTTGGAAACGATATTGTTGATGCCTGGTCCTTCGGGATCTATTACCTCCTGCAAATCCTGACCCGCGCAGAAGGCTTTTCCACTTCCTGTGATCATCACACAACGAATAGTTTCATCGATAGCACATTCATAAAGTTGCTCCTGCAGCTTCAGAGCCATTTCCTGATTGAAGCTATTATAAACATCTGGTCTATTGAGCGTAATATAGGCAACTTGATCTTCAAATCGATAAAGAATACTTTCCATAGTAGATTAGATTGTTTAGTCAGGTGCCAAAAATAGTAAAAGACAAGGAGAATACCTCAGTTATATCAGCCTTAATGACACTTAAAGTAATCAAAAGGCTCCAGACAATCGAGGCATTTGTATAAAGATTTACAAGCAGTGGAACCAAATTGAGAAATCATTTCGGTATTAATAGAATTACATCGTGGGCAAGGAATGGGATGACTTTCCGCTAATAGGGTATTCTTGTCAATGGATCCAACTGGAGGAGCAATACCATATTCTTTTAATTTTAATTTACCAGACTCCGTCATCCAATCCGTAGTCCAGGCTGGACTAAGATTGGTCTTAATGCGAATATTCTGATAGCCAGCCTCCTGAAGTGCAGATTTGATATTAATAGTAATGGTATCCATGGCTGGACAACCACTATAAGTCGGAGTGATGACAACTGTAATGTTATTGTCCTCTATTATAACTTCACGAATGACACCCAAGTCTATAACGGATAAGACTGGAATTTCGGGATCCGGGACTCTCTCTAAAACTTGAAAGATTTGTTCTTTTGTAGGTGTGTTGTTTGAAACCATAAAAAGATGAATTAATATTGTCCGCCTGAGGCAAGGCTAATGACTTCCGAAGCTTAGCCGAAAGTCTCTCAAGAAAATGCTATGACTAGCCTTTACCACTCCATTCCAGGATAAACCCTCTGCATATATTGCATTTCTGCCAGTAGATGCCCCATGTATTCACTATGGATTCCTTTTTTTCCACCAGACTGCATCCAGTTAGATTCCGGTAGTCTCAAGGTAGCTTCATCAATTACTGCTTTTATTTTTTCATCAATCAAGGGTTTCAAGGTAGAAACATCAACCCCAACCCCTTCGGCTACCATAGCTTGATCTACTTCGTTCATTTCAAATAATTCTCCGGTGTAACTCCAAAGATCATCCAGAGCAAGTTGGGCCTTTCTATGACTAACTTCCGTACCATCTCCCAGGCGAATAAGCCAATCAGAACTCCACTTTAGATGATAGGCAATTTCCTTGAGAGATTTTTCAGCAATTGCGGCCAATTGTTCGTCCTTACTTTCTTTAAGTGCTTGATAAAAATAAAAGTCTCGCACATCATAAAGGAATTGCCTAACTATCGTCTTTGCAAAATCACCATTAGGTAATTCTACTAATAAGACGTTGTAAAATTCCCGCTCATTCCGATGAAAAGGAAAATCGTCTTCCGTACGCCCTTTTCCTTCAACTTGAGCAGCATACTGGTAAAGATTCCTTGCTTGGCCAATAAAATCCAGTGCGATGTTTGAAAGTGCGATATCTTGCTCTAGCACAGGACCGTGACCACACCACTCGGAAAGTCGTTGACCTAGGATCATGGCATTATCAGCAAGTTGGAGCGTATATTTGAGTAAGTTACTCACAGGTATTAATTTTATTTGGTAGAGATTTACTGAATGAGTTCCATTCTTTATGGAAAAAAGATTTACATGTGTTCTAGCTCATCTGGTAAATTATAAAACGTAGGATGGCGATAGACTTTATCATTTGCCGGATCATAGAGTGCCTCACTTTCAGAAGGACTAGACGCTGTAATGTGTGTTGACTCCACGACCCAAATACTTATGCCTTCACCACGACGAGTGTAAACATCTCTTGCATTTTCAATAGCCATAGCTGCATCTGCCGCATGAAGACTACCAGCGTGTTTGTGATACAATCCATTTTTACTACGAATAAAAATTTCAAATAAGGGCCAGTTATCCATAATTGAGTACCCTGTCGGGCTTTTATTTTATTAAATTAAGAACTACACACTTTTTACTTATCGACTTAAAGTCAAGCATTCAAACAAGATAATTACGTTTTAACCTACAGATGCCCTCTGCTTCTTTTTTTCAGCATAAGCCATCGCTGCCTCCCTCACCCAGGCACCTTCTTCATGAGCAGTAACCCGATCGCGTAACCTTTGTCGGTTACAGGGGCCATTACCTTTGACAACATTCCAGAACTCTTCCCAATCAATATCTCCAAAATCATAATGGCCTCTTTCCTCATTCCATTTCAAATCCGGATCAGGGATAGTTAGGCCCAATATTTCAGCCTGAGGGACGGTTTGGTCAACAAATTGCTGACGAAGTTCATCGTTTGATTTACGCTTGATCTTCCATTTCATGGATTGAGCCGAATGGGTTGATTCAGCATCACTAGGGCCAAACATCATCAAACTAGGCCACCACCAACGGTTGAGCGAATCCTGGGCCATCGCTTTCTGCTCTTCGCTTCCCCGGCAAAGTGTTAATAAGAGTTCAAAACCCTGACGCTGATGGAAGCTCTCTTCTTTACAGATACGTACCATAGCACGGGCGTAAGGTCCAAAAGAAGCCCGGCAAAGCATTACTTGATTCATAATGGCTGCTCCATCTACGAGCCATCCAATTGCGCCGATATCCGCCCAGGTAATTGTCGGATAATTGAAAATACTGGAATATTTGGCTTTGCCCGTATGTAGTTGTTCCAGCATTTCATTACGAGAAATTCCTAAAGTTTCAGCAGCACTATAAAGATATAAACCGTGACCAGCTTCATCCTGTACTTTTGCCAGCAGAATTAGTTTTCGGCGCAGGGAGGGTGCTCGAGTGATCCAGTTTCCCTCAGGCAACATCCCAACGACCTCGGAATGCGCATGTTGAGATATTTGCCGGATAAGCGTTTTGCGGTATTTCTCCGGCATCCAATCTTTAGGTTCTATTTTAATTTCCTGGTCAATAATTGCTTGAAAGCGGTCTTCCAGGCTTTCTGTGGTTAAGGTCATGAGGCAGATCTTTAGTAGACTTGTTCTGGCCCATCTAGGCCAGAACAAGTCTAGTTATAAAAGCTTGTAAATACAGAACAAGACAAACCTTTACAAATATACAGATTAATGGTAAAGCGTTCAAATTAAAAACGAACAACTGTTCGCTTTGTTTTCAAATACGCTTCTTTCGTTACTATTTATTATTTATTAAGCCGGACATCAACATATCCAGCAGGTCCTTTTCCAATTTTGCTTTGGCAATTTTACGTGGTTTACGGTGCCAGTCATGCAACCAACGGATGGAGCTAAGCAAAGTATTTAAGGCAACGTTTGCATCGACGGCTTTAAACTGCTTGCTTTTTATTCCCTTTTT
>CBDUIU010000044.1:0-12498 GCA_965367335.1 uncultured Saprospiraceae bacterium | reverse complement strand
ATAATCAAAAAGAGGAGTCCATAGGAATAAAGGTCTACCCGAATCCAGCACGAGGACTGGTGAATTTTGATTTGTTGTCACCTGTAAATGGGCCATCTACTTTTTTGCTGATAGATGGGCAAGGACGTGTAGTAATACAGAAGCAGTTTGTTGGCAGGCAATATGTTTTTGAGACAGGAGGGTTGCTACCAGGGGTATATTATTATCAAATTGTAACAGATAATGCGGAAGGGCAGACTTATGTAGGAAAGGTGGTGTTATGGTAGAATGCCTTCCATCACTTTTCCCTTCCGGATCGATCAATAAAAATATTACTCGCCTGTTGAGTGCCCATCATCAGGACATCCTGAATATTGACGTGAGGAGGACGAGTGGCTATAAAATAAAGTGTTTCAGCTACATCCCTAGACTTAAGCGGCTGAAAATCTTCGTAGATCTTTGCCCGCTCTTTGTCTCCGTGAAAACGAACCTCAGCGAATTCAGTGTCTTCCACATGCCCCGGAGCCACCTGACTAACTTTGATCCCAAACTTATATAAATCTAATCGCATGGCTTTCGTCAAAGCTTCTACCGCAAATTTACTGGCGCAATAGACACTACCTCCTGGATAAACCTCTTTGCCAGCCGTAGAGGCAATGTTAATAATATGCCCTCGTTTGCGTTCCACCATGCCTGGACTGATAAGCCTGGTCATATATAACAACCCTTTTACATTTGTATTGATCATAGTGTCCCAGTCATCAATATTTCCTTCGTGAATAGGGCCAAAGCCGGCAGCCAGACCAGCGTTATTGATGAGGATGTCACAGTCTTGCCATTCCTTTGGTAATTTATCAATGCAGGCTTTGACAGCCTCACGATCCCTGATGTCAAAGGATAGGGTTTGGACTTCATAGCCAGATTGAGCCTGGAAAGTTTGCTTGAGTTCTTCTAATCGATCACTTCGTCTTCCGGTTAAGACCAAACTGTACCCATGTTCTGCAAAAACTTGAGCTGTCGCCTTTCCAATGCCGGAAGTTGCTCCGGTAATCCAAATAATTTTACCGGTTTGTGGACCTTTGAGTTTAGGAGCAGCCTGTACAGCAGGTACTTCTTCAATTACCAATTTCTCTTTAGCTTCCGCTGGCTGGTCTGGTATTCTATCTTCAACTAAATCCGCTAAAGGGACGCTGGATTCTTGCGGTGGTGGGGAGCCGGGAGATCTGCCAAGAAAATCCAGGTTGTCACTTTCTGCTTCAGGAAAAGGAAAGAAAAAAGCCGCATCATTTTCTTCGGTTTTCAATTCCGGATTTATGGTATAAGCTCGTTTATAATATTTAGCAGCTAAACGATGGTTGCTAATTTTATGATAAAGCAATGCCAGGTCATAGTTGGCGAAAGTATGGCGTGGATGTAGGTCCAATGTTTTATTAAAGTGGCGTATGGCTTTTTCGTATTTACCCAAGTACTCACTCATAATAATGGCATATTGATAATGCGCATCGACATGTTTTTTATTCTGTTTTATGGCTGCTTTAAAATAGCTGGCGGCAACTTTAGGCTGTTCAGAGAAAAAGTTCAGATTGATCACCCCCAGTTTGTAAGGGATGCCATCAGCAGTGGGGTCAATATTATAGATTTTTTCATAATAGGTCTTAGCCAACAGAAAGTCGTTGATGGCTTCTGCATATTCCGCCAATTTTTTAAAAGCCTGGATGTTAGTAGGGTCTTCTTTGGTGATGACCTCCATTTGTTCCATTGCTTTATTTACATTTTTTCCTTGATTGGCTAAGGCTATACTATATTGATATCTGGCATTTAAATTAGTGGGCTCATAGAGCAGGATCTTTTCATAAACCTTAAATGCCTTATCCGACTGTCCTTCATGCAAAAAATGACGCGCTTGATGTAACAATTCGTTTGCGTCAATGGGAGAAGTGCCACGACTTAGGTCAATCTCAATCTCCTCTGCATCTAAGTCAACATCATCCAGTGGTATGTCTTTATTTTTAGTTACCGTTTTTTGAACTTTTGGCTCTTCTTCCTCTTCATCAAATAAAGATTGAAGCAGTTCAACCGAAGGCTCAGGTTGTGCCTTGTGACCATGCTGAAAACCAGAAGCAGGTGTTTGGCTTTCTTTTGCCTCTAATACTGGGATTTCACTAGGCATAGGAGTCGTCACAACTTTCGGAGAAGTCTTTGTCTTTTTTTCATGAACAAGTGCTGGTTGCTCAACCGTAACTGTGTTATTTTCCTCTACTGTAGGCTTTTCCATAAACCGTTCCTGTAGCTGATGGGGGACACCTGCCAGATGAAAAAAAGCAGCAAAGTTTTCGGAACTTAATTGTTCATAAGTAATATACTCGGTTGACCTTAGTAAACGCAGAAATTCTCCTATTTCAGTGGAAATAGCTCTGGTGATGGTCACTTGACGATTCACCTCTTCTTCATTTTCAGGAGTTGCGTTTCGTTTTAGTTTTCGAACCTCGAGATATCTTTCTTGCCAGAAGTTCATATATTGAATGACATTACTGACACGATCAAACAAAATGGGGATAGCTTTCTGTTCTCCGGTTTCCTCATCTGTTTCTACCCCATCAATAATTAAAGGATGAATATTTTTATTATCCTGGATTTGATGAATAATTTTTAAGCCATCATTCATGCAAGCCTGAGCTTTCAAGAAATTATCACTGATAAATAGGAAAACGGGCTTATTATTTTGTCTTCCTAAAATATCAGACCAGTTCGTATCGCTACTGACTTGATCGCAGGTGATATGTTCAAATTGTAGACCATCGACAGACAATTGTTGGTCTATTTTTTTGGCTTGCGCCTTATTTTCTTTACTGTAGGCTAATACGATAGTGTGCATAAATATAAAGGATGTATCTTTTGAGATCTATTCAGTTTTGCCAATAGTTAGTGGAGTAGTCTTTACTACTAATTTAAACGTATACGAATTATTCAGCAATCAGTTCCGTTACAAACTGTTCAAATTCACGTTTAAATGTTGGGTAAGTGCTAGTAGCTGGTCCGGAAAAGCCGGTATGTATTTTTTTAACCTGATTATTTTTGTCCAAAAAAATCATAGTCGGGTAGGAGAGTACATGATTTAGCATGGGCAAAGCGGCTGCAGCTTCTGATTTATTATAATAACCCGCGTGTAACATTTCGTAGGGAATATTCATTTTTTCCCGATAAGTATTAATTGCTTTTATTGCCTTTTCACCATCCCGGTGCTTTTCAAACGCCAGGGCAATGACTTCTAGTTTGTCCGTAGGATTAGATTTTAAATAATCTACTAAAAATTCTGTTTCATCCCGGCAATTAGGACACCAGGTGCCAAAAATTTGTATCACCTTCGCTTTACCCTGATAGCGTTCGTCGGTTAAGCTAATCATTTTTCCTTCTGTATTAGGAAACGTAAAATCGATGCTGGAATAACCCGGATTCAGAAAAGTTAAGGTATCGGCTCTAGCTAGTTGCGCATTGGGATCTCTTTTTGCATTCCAGGTGGTTCGGTAATGAGAACCGGATCGGAAAGAACCAATGATGGTACTATCCTCCAGGATTTTTCCTTCAAATAAGAAGGCATGTGATCCATCAAAGCAAGAAAGGTATAGTTTGTTTGCTTGTATGGTTCCTTCCAGAAATCGGTAATCACCCGTTTCGGTCAAAAAGGTACCAGTTAGGTGATTGCCCTTTTGTGTAAATTCACCGATGGCAGGATAGGGCTCATTCTCAGCTAAACCAAATGTGACGGCCCATTTACCGCTGACATCCATGACCGGATCTTTGGCCAATTTGGTAAATCGATGGTTTTCACCAAATTTTGCGACAAATGGGATCCGATAGTTATTACGAGTCTTTACTACCCAATGCCCCTGCATAATGCCTTGATCATACTTAGCTTGAATGAAGGATTCGTAGATAGGAATATCAATTAAGATGGTATCATCGCCATTTCGGATATTGCGCCCAATCGAAATATCATAAAGCGGTATGCGTTCCTCTCCATTGATCAGCTCAATATGAAAATCCTTTTCGTTATCATAAATTAATTCGAACACGAAGGGTAATTCTCCTTCGGCCACTTCTTCATAACGAATATCTCTGATCTCACTCAGCGTTGCTTTGGTTTTATCTGTGGTGGGGTCCTTGGGAACAAGCTGCAAAGTAGCTCGCCAGTAACCTGGAGCCACGCTGGTATATTGGTTGTCAATAACAAAACAACTACTGATACTTACACTTAGGGAAATACCAATCAGTAGGAGGAATAATTGATTCAATCGCATATCGTAGATTCGTTTCAAGGTATCTTTTTTCTGCTCAATAGAACAAACAAGTAAAAGGCGTCCACTGTTTAAGGAACGCTTCACACAAGGTAGAGAAATTTATGCTAGGAAAGAAAGCCCGGACTAATTACTTGAGTCACAATAATATCTAGCTTTTATCGCCGCTAAAATGATCCTCCTTGTATTTAAACAATACATTGAATGTGGTCAGACTACCGTAAATTCTGGTGAGATATTGCTGTAAGTTTACCTTGTCTTCATCAGTGAGGTCTTTATGACTATTGATCCGTTGCTCCATGACACGGAGTCGATCCCGAACCATTACGATTTTATGAAAGAAGGTCTCGATCGGAATCTCTTTGGCCTTCATGGTGGGGTCTGCGGGTTGCAAGCTCATCATACCTCCGTTCCACCGATCACCTAATTCCACCGTCTCCAGGCCGCTGCCTGACCAGGTACGCAGAATTTTCATCAAAGATTTTTCAGCTTGGGTAAACGACACCGCCTCCTCCGCAGGGACTGCTTCAATGATTTCCCAATTATCATATTCTTTACCTACTTGCTTGATCCCGTAGGTAAAGAAAGTAACTTCGTAAGCGGCTACATGTACTCGGATGATCACTCCTTCTCCGTAGGCGGGGTGTTTAACCCGTGACCCGATACCAAGGATTTGAGTAGTAACTTCGTTCATTGTTTTAGATGGTTGTTTTGCTTAATTTGTACGAATATTAAGTGTGGAGGTTGCTATTGTAGCACTTTTTTATGTAACATTTCTCAACAAAATGCTACTACTTATTGGCTAAGCAGGACGTACTGTCAAACGCTCTGTCTTAATGATGATTAGCGGTATAAGACCTCCCTGGTTTTAACTCTGTCAGTAAACCATCCTCATGACGAAAGGTTACCGGAATCGTTTGTTTTCCCTTTATCAAAGGCTTATAAACTTCAAAATGTAAATGGGGCCCACTGGACCACCCGGTGTTTCCACTCAAAGCGATAACTTGACCGGCTTTCACCTGCTCACCGAGCTTTACCATCACTCCGTTTTGCTCTAAATGAGCATAATAAGAAAAGGTGCCATCTTCATGATAAATAATCAGGTAGTTAGCGTGACCTTGACAAGAAGGACTTTTGCATCCATAATTACTATCCTCTTTAATGTCAACCACAATTCCTTCCCGGGCAGCACAAACCTTTGTTCCTTCCTTTAAATTGAAATCCAAGGCATACGTACCTTTGTGAGAGAATTTTCCATTGTAGCCCTGACCCAACAGTTGTTTAGTGTCGTGTTGATATGGCAGATAATAAGCATAATTGTCGGGTTTAACTTTGGCTGTTCCTTTGAAAAAGTAGTATTGATAGTTATAGTTTGCGCCTTTACGTTGACTGACACGTTTCAGGTGCAGTACAGGGTGGAGTTCGCCATCGGGTTTTAATACAATTTGAGCGGGAATTTTTAGATCCGCTTTGAAATTCTCCAGGATCTTAAAGTCCAGGACTAAGGTCATCGGGCAATATCCTTTATTTTTTGCCATAAAAACAACATCTCCATTAGGGATTTGCTCTTCGATGATCTCTACTTCATCATCTTGAAAATTGGCGAATAAGGAAAAGGCTAACAAGAAGAAAAAGCTAAATAAAGTGGGTCTTTTCATTTTTAACAATTATAAGTTAAATAGGTATCATATTGAAGGTGGGAGATGGTTTGAAGAAAATACTTCCGGTTCATCCTTCACTATTTATAAACTAACGCTATTGAAAGGAAATGTCGCATATCAGGTTCGTTAAAAAAATACTAAGTTCTAATTACAATCAGAGGTGAAAGAATCTTAATACCTGAAGAATTTTACTTTAGTTCATTAGAATAAAGACTATTATGTAACATAGCCCGGTGATGTCTTTGGATCACTGCTTTCAAATGTTCTTCCATACGTTTGTTGTGTTCCGGTAATTCCTTGTTCATTGGATGATGTTGATGGGGATCCTTTCTAAAATCAAACATCCCTCTGTTTTCCCGGCCATCAAAATTGAGAACAAAATCATCATCGATATAATGATAGAGGCCTTCCAGATAAGCATAGGCCCGCCCTTGGCGATTTGGGTCAAAAACACTTTGTCCAAAAGCAGTATAAGGAAGATCATAATTCAGGTAATCCAATATACTTGGCATAATGTCGATATGTTGGGTTACACTGGTGATCGTATCTCGCCATTGTTCCTGCGGGTGGTAATATAAAATCGGTACCTCAAACCTGGAGGTTCGGGAAAAATAATAAGGCTTATCTATTAAACCAATATGATCCCCTGTGATAACAAAAAGCGTACGGTCAAACCAAGGCTCCTTTTTAATTTTTTGGAAAAATTGGCCGAGGGCATAATCCGTGTACCGTACAGCCCTCATTTTAGGAGGATCCTCAGCAAACTTTTTTTCAAACCAGGGTTCTGTTTTAAATGGGTGGTGAGAGGTAAGGGAAAAAAGGACACTGAAGAAAGGTTTTTGTATTTGATTCAGATGATCGGCTACAAAAGAAAAGTAGGGGACATCCCAAATTCCCCATTGGCCATCGTAATCTTGCTCAATCCCATAGTCTTCCCGGTCAGAGTAGTCATCAAAACCGGAAAGCTGGCAGAATTTTTCAAATTCCATAGAGCCTGGATTGGCACCGTGAAAGAAGGTACTTTGATAGCCGCGTTTGCCGAGTAATGCTGCCAGGCCATTGACCTGGTTTGATTGATAGGCGGAGAACATCAGTGGATCCTCCATCAAGGCAGGTATCCCTGCGGTGATGGCTACAATCCCTTTGGTTGATCTCATGCCATTTGCAAAACTCCACTGACATTGTTTGCCTGCTGTTAGTAAAGAATCAAGGAATGGAGTGTAACTGATAGAGTCATTTTGGTAAAAGCCAACAAATTCTTTCCCAAAACTTTCCAGGACAATAATCATCACATTGTCCTTTTTCATAATGCCCTGATGAGCCGTTTTATTGATTGAAAAAAGCTGGTCAAGTTCTGTCTCCGTAAAGTAAGCTGGGTCGACGAGTTGTTTCTGCTGAAGAGAAAAAATCAAATTTAGACTAGTATTTGTCAAAAGGGGAATTAAGCTTTTGTCGTGAGCGTAACTACCGGCATAGATGGGGGTCAAAGGTCGTAATTGCCAGCCACCTCTGGCCATTAATCCAAAGAGGAGAATACCAACTAAAAAGTAAGTTAGCTGACTTCGTAGATTAGGTTTGACCTGGATTTGCTTTTTCTCCCATTTTCGATATCCAATACCTAATAAGCTTAAAAGAAGGAAATATATCAAAAGCAGCCACCAAAATGCTGCAAGCAACTGGGCTCCCAGATGACTGTTTGTCCTGATGATATCCAGGTCACTTGTGATAGTTCTCCGATAGGTATAGGGAAAATAGGCTAAATCAATTACTTCAAAGGCCAGGGCTATTCCATTGGTTATTAGGAAAATAGCAAATTGTAAATTTTGGAAAGATCGATTGCCACGAATACGTAGTGGAAGGAGAAAAGTAAGGATGAGCAAGCTGTTAATATAAACGATGGCGACACCGTCAAACCGCAATCCGGCCAGGAAACTAATCAGTATGTCGGAGATCGGAGCACTAGCAAAAATGTCATAATGAAAAACGAAAAACAAAAGACGAAGCCCGGTAAAGGCAATAAAAACTAATAGGAGTTTTCGCCAAAGTTCCCAGAAATAGTGACCTTGCTGCATAGCCCCAAAGGTATATTTTTATAGGAAAAAAGAAAGCGAAGACCAGATGAAAAAAATATCAGTTGACCAAGAGTAAGAATTCATTTACATTTGTGAAACAAACAGTCATTCATGTCTGTTAAAAAAACTGCTCGAGTAACAATTAAGCTTTGGCCCAACAGTTTAAAATTGAGATCGTGTCTCGGGATAATAGTAGGGCGGGCTCCAGCCGTTGACTTGTCCGGCTCTACTTCTGCTGAAGTAGACAAGGAGATTACCAAACCTATCCTGGCATCCTCAACCATGTCATCAAGGGGTCCAAAAGCACCTCTGTTGCTTGGGCGTTTTTTTTGAATACCTTTTTGCTAGATTTGCGGAGGTATTTCATTCCGAAAATGTCCATTCATCTTAACGCGTTCTTGCAAACGCTCCATTTCCCTGACGGTAGGCAACAAGTTGGTTAAGTGTTCCAGTAAATACTTTTGACGTTGATACTCGGTTGGAAGTTTTAATAATTCATATTCTTGTTCGACAGAGAAACCGACATGGTGACCAACGAGATAAGTGTGCAAATCTTTTGGTGTTTTTGGTAGTACTTTATTAATTTTAAGTAGTTCGTATAATTCCTGCATTTTTTCTAATATCTGCTGTCCCAAAGTGTCGTTTCCCTCTAGCTCCAGGTCTATCCGGCTAATATCTGCACCCGCATATAATTTTTTTGGCGCTTCCCGAAAAAACTTTTCAATCTTAAACAGGCCAACTCCTTGGGTTTTTATATCCAGTGTGCCATTCTCATGACGTTTTTCAATAGATAATAACTTAATTTCCGTTCCAATTTCCATTACTTGTTCATCAATAAAGGCTGGAATCCCGAAGGTGATCCCGTTTTGTTCTGCCTCTCGAATCAATTGTTTATATTTTGGTTCAAAAATATGTAGATTGAGTTGCTCGCCCGGAAATACAACTAGTTTTAAAGGGAACAATGGCAGGAAATCTTGCATTTGGATTATTTTAATGTAAAAGTATAAAATTTGTAACGATCGGCTCCAAATTATCGTTAAGACTATGCGAATAGTAGCTATTTTCCAACGAATTAGTATCTTAGCTTTGAATACTTGAGAAAACCAATAGATTTGTTCTAATGGTCAATAATACTACTACCCACAATACTTCCTGCAGTATAAACAAATCTTATATTTTACAAAAAATTAACTCCCCCCATGTCTACTTATTCCTTTTACCGGTTTCCTTTTTTTAAGTCTACCAATAATCAGATGAAAAAACTATTCCCCGTTAGTACCTTACTTGTACTTCTTGCAATTTGCTGTTTTTCAGCTTGTAAGCAAAAGGTCGATACGACCAAAATTCCTGCAAGTGTCAGCTCCTATGTGTATGCTTATACCTCCGGAGTGATTTCTAAAACGGCACCTGTTAGAATTCGCTTTACTAAAGCAGTAGCGAGCAAAGATCAAATTGGGCAGCCCGCGGCCAGTGGCTTACTGAGTTTTAGTCCTACTATCTCCGGGCAATTGATCTGGGAAGATGAACAAACTTTGACCTTCCAACCCGATGTGGTCCTAGCTTCTAATACTGAATACGTCGGCCAACTCAGCCTGAAAAAATTGTTTGATGATGTCCCCTCGGAAGCTAAGACATTTGCCTTCGAGTTCCGGACCCGAGAGCAAAGTTTAGAATTGAGCATGGCTGGTTTTCAGTCGGCAAAACCTGATGACCTCAAGGTACAGCATTACCTGGGCACCATACATACCGCCGATGCTGCTACTGCAGAAGAAGTTGAACAAACGCTGTCGGCTACCCAGAATGGGCAGACCTTACCCATCAGCTGGAGCCACGGTGCGAACCAAATGAAACATAGTTTTACGGTTAAAAATATCCAAAGAAAAGAAAATGATGATGCTTTCATTTTAACCACCAATGGCAAAGCCCTGGGGGTAGCTATGAGTGAAGAAAAAGAAATTACGGTCCCTGGTTTAAGTAATTTTAAAGTGATGAATGCAGAGGTGCGCCAGGAAGCCGATCAATATTTACTTTTATATTTTTCGGATCCGCTGCTGGCCAATCAGGATTTTAATGGTCTCATTGAGATAAGTGACTATAAGGGGAAATTGAGATACGTAGTGGATGGCAACCGACTAATGGTCTATCCGGATGGTCGTTTAACAGGAACGCATTCTATTACGATCAACAAGGGGCTACGCAATGTACTTAACAAACGAATGAAAGATACAGGAAGCTGGAATTTGACTTTCGAAGAGCGTTCTCCGGAGTTGCGTTTAGCAGGGCGTGGCGTAATATTGCCGAATTCAAAGGGCCTCATTTTTCCTTTTGATGCCATTAACCTCAAAGCTGTTGATGTCGAAGTTTTCCAAATTTTTAATAATAATATTTTACAGTTTTTACAAACCAATCAGATTAATGGTGAGTGGGAAATGGAGCGAGTTGGCCGGGTGATTTTGCAACAGAAAGTCGATTTACGCAACTTGAATCCAGGAGCCAATGCTTCCGAATGGACCCGTTATGCGCTTGATCTTAGCAGCTTTTTCCAACAAGACCCTAACGCGATCTATTCTGTGCGCATCGGCTTCCGCCAGGATTACACCAATTACTATTGCGGTGATGAAACAGGGGACAAAGATAAACTCCAGCCGGCAGCAGACATATTTTCTGAAAATGGAGAGACACGGAGTATCATGAATTATGGGTTTTATGCTAAAAACGGTAAGATCTATCGGGGGTCTTATCCTGGGTATGAATGGCAACAACGAGATGATCCTTGTTTCCCGGCCTATTATCGTTCAGATCGTTTCATTCAGCGCAACGTTCTAGCTTCTAACTTGGGTATTATTGCCAAAGAAGGTAAAGACGGAAGTGTTTTCATAGCTGTTAGTGATTTACGAACTACAGATTTCATGGCTAATACGACCTTAACCTTTTATGATTATCAGCAACAGGAAATAGCAACAGCATCTACAGATGCCGAAGGAATTGCCCGGGTTAACCTTAGCGATAAAGAGCCATTCTTCGTAGTGGCAAGTAATGGTGGGCAAAAGGGATATTTAAGGATGGATGACGGGTACGCTTTGTCGCTTAGTCGATTTGATATCAGTGGCGTTACAGTGCAAAAAGGTTTGAAAGGCTTTATATACGGTGATCGCGGCGTATGGCGGCCAGGGGATAGTCTATATTTACACTTTGTCTTAGAAGATCAGGAAGGTAAGCTTCCGGCTAATTACCCCATCACTTTTGAACTTTACGATCCACGTAATCAGGTTCAAACTCAACAAACAACTTCAACCAATGTCAATCGCGTCTATCCGTTACATATTGCGACACCTTTAGATGCGCCTACTGGGAATTGGCGAGCAGTAGTTAAGGTTGGAGGAGCTGAATTCCGCAAAAACCTCAAAATCGAAACGGTTAAACCCAATCGGTTAAAAATTAAAATGGAGTTGGGGGAAGAAGAAATAGCGGCCAGTAGCATGCCTAGAGATGTTAACTTACAGGTAAACTGGTTACATGGAGCTCCGGCTCGTAACCTAAAAGCCAAAGTTGAAGTAAGCCTGAACACTGCTAATACCACCTTTTCAAAGTATGAACAATTTAGTTTCACGGATCCTGCGCGTAGTTTTAATAGCACTACAAAGGCAATTTTTGATGGTAAAGTAGATAATTCCGGCCAGGCAAATGTGCGATTGGATTTGATCAAAAATACCAATCAGCTACCGGGTAAAATGAGGGCTGGATTTAGAGTTAGAGCTTTTGAAGAGGGTGGTGATTTTAGTGAAGATAATTTTTCTGTCGGAATCGATCCTTTTTCTACCTATACTGGTGTCAATATCCCGCGCAATCGTTATGGTTCCAAAAGACTGGATATGGATAAAGATGAATCCGTCAGTTTTGTTGCAGTAGATAGCAAAGGGGAGGCAATTGCAAATCGTCAACTGACAGTTGGGCTATATCGCGTTGAATGGCGCTGGTGGTGGGATTCCTACAATAATAATTATAGTAAGTTTAACTCATCAAAACACTTGTATTCAGAGAAAAAAGGGACAATCACGACCAATAATAAAGGAGAAGCAAACTGGACCGTAAATGTTGATGATTGGGGACGTTATATGGTACGTGTTTGTGATGAGCAGTCCGGCCACTGCTCCGGTGATTTCTTCTATGCCGGTTATCCCTGGTATGATGGTGATGACAATGATCAGGCACGGGAGGGCGCGGCCATGCTAGTTTTTAATTCGGATAAAGATAAATACAAAGTCGGAGAAACAGTTGAATTACGAATCCCGAGTGGCGAAGGAGGTAAGGTATTGATTTCCGTTGAATCCGGAAGTAAGGTGTTAGAGTCTTATTGGCGACCAACTAGTGGAGAAGAAACAAAGTTTTCATTTTATGCTACAAAGGAAATGGCTCCAACTGTTTATGCGCATGTGACTTATATCCAGCCTCACGCTCAAGTAGATAATGATTTGCCAATTCGTATGTATG
>CBDUIU010000043.1:0-12584 GCA_965367335.1 uncultured Saprospiraceae bacterium | reverse complement strand
CCCCATGTTCTCCAGGTGAAAAGGAGTGCATGAACTGCTGTTCCGCGACGTGCATGATAACACGGCCGTCCCGGTAGAGTGTCCATTGATAATGACCGTTAAGTTGAGAGGAAGAGCCAGGGTACCAGGCGGCTGCCAGAAACTCAACATCCTCATTTACGCAAATTTGAGAGGAGGGCTGTGCGATAGATAATACCGGAAGGGGTATTATTTCTACTAGGATACTCGTCGTGGTTGTACTTCCGTCACAGTGCGTTAGTGCCGCTGAGAGTACGACCGGGAAATTAGCATCGCCATTGGTATGCCATTGTATCCGGGCATTAGTCTTGTTATTTGAAATGATCGTTCCTGCGGCGGCAGGTATAACTGACCAAACGACTTCAGCGGGCTCTGGCAAGTTTGGTGTCAATTGGTAATCTGCTTCGCCATCTGCACAAACTATCGTTGAACCTTCAATAGCATAAACTGAAGGAGACTTAAACTCAATGGGAAGTGTTGTTGTGGAAGAGCGACAACCGGTAGCAATATGTTCTCTATATAGGTTGATGCTTGCCTGAAGTTGGGTCCATTCCGTTTTTATCGAATTACCAAAATAGATAGAAGCACCGGCAGATCCTGTAAGTTGCCACACCACCCGGGTTCCAGGAATTGGATTGTCCACCTTATATTCGACGGATTCACCAATGCATAGATCAGTCAATGGGCCGGTTATTCCTTGAACGGGCGGAACTTCTTCTCTAACATCTATTTCTAACACTTTGTTTCCACAAACATATTTCTTTCCAGTAGCATCGGAGATCATTAATTCCACCGCTATACTTCCAGGAGTGTCAAATAAATGACTGACTACCTGTCCTGTGTCTATGTTTGTTTGATTATTAAACTTCCAACTTGCCTGATAATTTTTGGGAAGTGGGGGTTCAATGTGATAACTTACTTCATCGTGGAGACATACGCGATCCAGACCTGCAATGTCAAAATTCAAAACAGTAACCTCTAATGTTGACGTGCCCAGACAACCCGCCAGAGGGTGGTCCACTTCTACAGCTATAGTGAAGTTGCCATGAAATTGATCCAGGTCAAGTTCATACCAATTGTTTTGACTATTTGCATGTATCGTTCCCGAGCTACCACTAGCGGGAATACTACTCCAGGTGTAAAAAGCACCTGGCCACAAAGGAAGCTGATAGCTGAGCTGGGCATTTTGATCGCAACTGCTGGAAGGGCCAAGCACCTCAAAGGTAGTTGGCAAAATTGGAATGACAGCGACGCTTGCTTCTTGACAAATTCCCGGATCACACTGAGAAGGTTGCAGGATCACTTGAGAATAACCGGAAAAATTATCAGGTAATTGATCCCAGGTCACCATAAACTTTTCTCCCGTAGATTCTTTGATAAGGGTATTATCTGCCCAAGCCTCCCAAATGAGTTGTTGGCAGCAATCCATATGATTGGTACATTTAAGGTCGGAAGAATACGAAACAGACTCTCCTTCACAAATGACAGAAGGAGATAAAATTTGAGGTGACCTTTTGTCTTCTACAATGATTAATAATTCATCCTGATCATAACATTCTAAACAGTTTGAATGGGATAGCCTTACGTTGAATGTTCCTGGCCTATGGAAGTCATACTTAAGTACATCATTCGCCGGGTTCCCCACAAAAATTGGTTGATGGTTAGAGCTGCTCATGTCAAAAATCTCCCATCTACGAGAAAGGTTGAGATTATGCTGATGAGTCGACAGATCGGAAAAAGTCAAGGTACTTGCCTTGCAGAGGATGATCTGTTGCTTCTGCTCCGGATATTCAATGGCCACTAGTTGAGTCTTTGGCTTTTCAATGATCTCGAAGGCTTCGCAGGATTCACTTTTACCACCTGTTGTTGTATCGGTTACTTCCTGGCAGACGGAATACCTGCCAGCTTTGGGGTGCACTAAGGTGACGGTTTTCTCCCGAGAGGTAATTAAAACATCTTCGCCGTTATCAATTACCCAATTGACAGCAACCTTAATGTTATCTCCACACAACCTTAGAACTACAGTGTCCTGGGTACAACCTATGATGGAATTGTCTGCACAAGTATGTTGACGAAAATTCAGACTATTATAAATACAATTGTCCGGGAGAGGATGGATCAAAATAGATTTTTCACAGCTACTAATTATTTTACCAACGGAGTCCAGGTGTTGGTATGCAAGAACACCCTTGCTGCCAGTTCCCCAGACTACTGTCACAGTTGTATCATAAGGTGGACTTTGAATAATGGCGCCGCCATTCACATACCAATGAATAGATTCTCCCTGCTGGAGTACTAATCCGGTAGCAGCGTATTCCAGGTATTCATTAACACAACTTTTATTTGGTCCAAGAATACACGCAGGCAAATACGCTTTTGAGCTGTAACTCAGTAAAAATAAGCAGAATAGAATTAGACACCGGGGATGAGTTTTTGTAGTGAAAATGGCGTCAGACTTGATCGCTTCTTGGGTAAAGATGCAGGTCTTGGGATGTAGGTAGGTTAGCTTTTTCATGTGGTCTTTTGGGATTGGGGTAAAGAAAGTATTCAGCTAGAACCTTTTATTTATAAAGTCTCAAACAGTCTTTTTAGCTATGAAATAAGGCTGAGGGGGCTATTGCACGTGGAGAAGAATTCTTTTCTAAAGATCTTTTAAAGATGTGATATTGTAAAGGCCTATTTGTTAAGTGGTAGCTTTCAATGTACAGGAGGGCGAAATGAATAAAGGAAGAGTTACGACTTACCGGGTTGGTATTCGTCGTCGTTAGTTGGATTAATAAGATGGATAGAAGAGAGAAAAGAATTTAATCAGGTCGGAATTTAAATCTTTAGCACAAGAATCAAAAGCACAGTAAGATGCTGTTATATGCATTTGCTTACGGTGGGAAATAAAGGAACAAAGATTACATTTGAGGTAGAAGGTATTAAAAGGGTGAATAAGTAAATATTAGAAACAATAGTCTCTTTATAAGTACCTAAGGTTTAACTTACCAATAGCTATTTAAACATTCAAATAGGTCATCAGCATATCGAATCGGTCCTTGAGTGAATCAAAATAATCCGACTCTAAGAAAGAGGCTTTGACTTGATAGTTGAATCTATCGAAAGTGGCCAGGATAGATTGGATATCGTTGCGATTGATCTTTAAAGTCACGTCAATCTTGGTAGAATCCGTAGAAGAAGTAATAAAACTACTAAGAATGATGGCATTTTCAGATTCGACGATACGGGCAATTTCGGTGAGCGAATAGTCGCGCTTACTCATTTCCAGAACGACAATTCCGCCGGGCTCTGTAAATGAACCGATACTGGCAAAAAAGCGCAATAAATCTTCTTGGGTGATCAAACCCAGATAGTTGTCTTCCATATCTACTACCGGAATGACCGTCAGCAGGTATTCACTCACCAGGCGAAAAACCTCATAAACATGGTCACTTTCTTTCACATAAGGCCGAGCCATAGATAATTGATAGGAGCCGACAGCTTCTTCTACATCATGTTCCAGGATATCATCTTCGGAGATAAGGCCTAGCAATTGCTCATTATTAACAATCGGAAGATGTTTAATGTAAAAATCACTCATGATGCCGAGGGCTTCTTCCCCGGTGTCTGAGGTCCGTAATGGGACAATCTGTTTAGATAATAAATTGCCTGCGATCATGTTCAAGTGTAGTTTTCTAAAAGTAATAATTCACCACTATCTCAAGTGTGGTATGATATAAATAACGTATAGAGTAGGTAAAGCGTGCCGTACGGATGTCGGTTTATAGACAAACGGTTAAATGTAATAGAGCAAGTGCTATACCAAACATTTAAAAAAGCCTAATAAGTTGATTTAGCGCCGCAGAAGTTTTTCTTTTTGGAGTAAAAATTCTTCTTGGGTCAAAAGACCGCGATCGCGTAATTCACCCAGCTGTTTTAACTGCTCTAACAGATCTCCGGTGATAGGTGGATCGTCAGGGGTGATGGTGGGTGGTACCTCTTGTTTATTTTCAGTTAGCTGATACCCGTTTTCAGCAAAGTCATCAAATTCATCTTGAATCCTTAAAAAAGCCAGGGCATCATGCGTTTTGATTTTTTCAACATCATTAAAACCATTTTTCACGGCTTCACTTAGGTGATAAAAAGCCTTATCCTTATCTTCGGTCAGAGAATAAGCGCAGGCAATATTAAAATGAGTAGCAATGTCCTTATGGTTAATTTCCAGTGCCTTAACAAAATCCACGATAGCCCCATCGTAGTCGTAATCTTTGAATTTTTTAATCCCGCTATTTTTGAAAGGTTCGCTTTTTGCAATGCGGCGTTGCTGCTCGCTGCGCTTTTGTTGTTCGGTTCGGCGGCGATCCATCTCTGCCCTATCTTTTTCTCTACTACCACGTTCCCGCCCACGTCGTTGGTAATCCCGTTCATAACCTCCTCTATCGGTGCGACGGCGGTAGTCGGGGCGGTCCTGATCTCTTCTACGGGGATCACGCGGATTCTTGCGCTTGTCGGTTCTAGCCATTTGAGCCAGAAAGAGGATAGCTATGATCCAAATAGGAAAAGGCAAACCAGTTGCAGCTCCGAAGGTAAAGACTCCGAAAATAAGTAAAAATAATTTTGCCGGATCATAAGAGTGTTTCATGCTATCTGGAACTATATTTGGGTTGCCAATCTAATCTCGATTGAGCAATTTTTGCTTTTGTATCTGAAACTCTTCATCAGTCAACAGGCCTTTTTCTTTTAGCTCACCTAACTGCCTAAGCTGATTTAACAAGTCATTTTGCAACTCTAATTTTGGTTCTTCCTTGGTCAGAGTGGGAGGCGGAGTTACATTTCCACCCAACTGGTACCCATTATCAACAAAGTTATCAAATTCATCTTGAATTCTTAGGAAGGCCAGGGCATCATGTGTATTTATTTTATCAAAATTATCAAAACCATATTGAACAGCTTTACTTAAATGGAAAAAGGCTTTCTCTTTTTCTTCTAATAAAGAATAAGCACAAGCTATATTAAAATGGGTGGCCATATCTCCCGGAGCAACACTTAAAGCCTTTTTGAAATCCTCAATCGCACCTTCATAATCATAAGAACGATAACGGCGAATACCATTTTGTTTATGAGGGTTAGGCGTCGCTTGAGGTTTGGCCGGAGTATTGGATTTCTTTTTATCTGGGTACTTCCGAATTACCTCTGCCTGATAATCTTCTCGTTCGCGGCGACTACCGGATCTGCGGCGTTTGAAATCTGTTTGGCGTGTCCTGCGATCATCATAATTTAGGTAGTCCCGGTTATATTTTCGATCAAACTCTTCCTCACTCATGCTTAGAAAAACGATAAAATCAATAAAACCTAAAAAAGCACTAAACCCAAGAAAAAACATAAGAAAAATATATAACACTCCTAAGCCAGGCTGTCGTAGGTAAAAGCGATGAACACCGAAGACGCCAGCAAAAAGTGCTAAAAGGGCTGCTGAGTTTTTATCTTTCATTGATCTGAGTTGAATAGAGTCCAATACTTAAACGTCTGCTTTTATGTATTGGTTTATTATTTCTGAATTATTAGAAAACCTTACAACTTAATACGGTACAATCATCCGGGTAAGGTTCGCCGGACCTAAATGTTTCTATTTCTGCAAGCAACCTTTGATTTAATGCAGCAGCAGATAAAGTATAATGTTTACAAACAAACTCCTGAAGAAGTTGCTCATTGAAATAGTCGCCTGCTGGATTTTGAATGTCCGTTAAGCCATCAGTATAAGTAACGATTACGGCCTCATGAGTTAAATCAAAATATCCCACTTCCACTTCTGGTAAAACGGGAAAAGAGCCTAAAATTGTACAACCCTTATCTAACAGGTTTACTTGACCATTCATCACTAATAATGGACGGTTATGTCCGGCATTGACGTATTGGAGTTGACGCGTTTTTTGATCATAAATAGCAACAAAAAAAGTGAGAAATTTATCTCCTTTTGTAATTTCAAATAACGATTCATTTAGTTCCCGGACAAACTGATCAAGCGGATCTCTTTTGCGAATCAAGGTATGAAAGTTGGCCTGGAAATTTGCCATTAACAAAGCAGCAGCTACTCCTTTTCCTGAAATATCCGCAACACAAAAAACAAATTTCCCTTCTTCTAATTCCAGATAATCAAAATAGTCTCCCCCTACTCCGAGGTGAGGTTTGTAAATGCTGGCCATTTCAAACCCCGCATTTTGTGGCAACGTTGAAGGAACTAGCATATGCTGCATTTCACTAGCCAGCTCCATTTCTCGTTTTAATCTTTCCTGCTCAAGTTGACGTCTAAATAACCGTTTATTTTCAATGGCGACGGCAATGACATTGGTGATCGTAGTGATGAATTGCACTTTGTTGTACATATCCTCATTTTCTTCAAAGCCACCAATGAATGTATAGGCAATCGGTGTTTGTTTGTGTAACACTGGAATTACAATGTCAAATTCTGCAATAAGCGGATGGAAATCTTCGGTATCAATATTCTTGAGTCGTTGATACTGTGAAAGAATATCAGTTACGTCCATTTTAGTGATATGTTCCGGGATTCCAATAAAAGAAGCACAGGCCCATTCCTCTGACTTTTTTACATATAGTGCCATTTTCCGTACACCCATTTCCCAACTCAAAAAAGAATTGTACATATTATACAGTCCGGCAGCAGAAATATTGTCGTTGATCGCTTGTGTGATCGTCAACAGCCGATTGATCTGTAGTTGTTTAAGGTGAAGCTCTCTCTCTAGTTGCTCCATAGTTTTTTGTATGAGTGATAGTTATGAGAAATGAATGTGTTCCTTTTCCGAAGGTTATGAATTATAGTTCATCTAAATTATTTTTTCACGTCTAAAGCATCCCTTAATCCATTGCCCAATAAATTAAAAGCGAGGACTAACAACATGATTGCAACTGCAGGTGCCAAAGCCAACATCGGTTGTCCACTGATCGCATAACCGTAGTTTTCGTTTAGCATAGTTCCCCAGGAAGGCTGGGGTGGTTGAATGCCAAAGCCAAGATAACTCAATCCAGCCTCTACCAGTATTGCTGTCGCAAAATTTGCCGCAGCAATTACCATGACCGGGCCCAGTACATTTGGCAACATATGTCGAAACATGATTCGCCAGTGGCCAAAGCCCATACTACGGGCTGCTTCTACAAAGGCGGTGGTTCGTAAACTCATAATTTGCCCCCGGACAATTCGTGCCACCTCTACCCACATAGTTAACCCGACAGCCAAAAAGATAATCCCTACACCGCGCCCCAATGCCAAAACAATTGCGAAAACAAGTAAAAGGGTAGGAATGGACCACACCGTGTTGATCAACCACATAATAAGGTCATCAACCCAGCTTCCAAAATATCCGGCTAAAATACCCAGAAAAATCCCAATCGTCAAAGAGATTAATACGGCAATTAATCCAACCAATAGCGAAACGCGTACACCAATGATCAACCGAGCTAATACCGACCGACCGAAACGATCGGTGCCCAGCGGAAAAGTACGTTCGGTTAAATTCGCGGTGTTGATTATTTGTTGTAGCGCGTTGCTACTCTCTTGTTTTGTTTGACCATCTACGAGAGATATAGCGTACTCACCCTCAGACACATTTCGAATAGCATTTTTATTGCTGAGCGGATACACGACATCTGCCAGGTGGAAGGTTTGCCAATCGGCACTTTCATCCAGCCCAAGGCCCGCCTGGTATAAAGCTACCCGAATAGAGTCTCCGATAAACTGGTGATCTGTAATCGGAATTAGTTTATACGGGTTTAACTGACCGTACCAGATTGTTGCCCACCAGGGAGATTGCGGGATCATTAGATTGCGATGAACCAACAAGGCCTTGGTTGAAAACCCGGGATCGCGTAGAGGTAATTCCGCAACTTGATCATTCGCATTGGGGGTTTGATCCGGGGCAATTAGGTAACCTAAAATAGCAATAATCACGGCCAGGACAATAAGCAACAAACCACCCATTGCAGGTTTGTTGCGCCGAAGTCGGCGCCAAGCCCTTTGATTAGGCGTTTGACTGCTGGGTGATTGAAGTTGGTTCATTGGCTTAAAGATACACCTCGAAGTGAAAAATTGGATAGTATGATAGAAAAAAATAATATTTTTACCCAATGCAGATCCTCTTACTTGAACCTTTTTTCACAGGCAGCCATCAGCACTGGGCGGAAGCTTTGCAGCAGGTAAGTCAGCACGAAGTCCAGATATTGAGCCTTCCGGGGAGGTATTGGAAGTGGCGAATGCACGGAGGAGCCATTTCTTTAGCTAGGGAGTTTATTAATGGTAACGGGCAACCAGACCTGATTGTCGCTACAGACATGTTAGATCTTAGTACTTTTTTAGCTCTTTCCCGGGATCGTCTAGCTCAAGTTCCGAGTCTACTTTACTTTCACGAAAATCAACTCACCTATCCCTGGTCTTCTGGGGATCCAGATCCAGCCTTGAAAAGGGATCGGCATTATGGCTTTATCAATATAACTAGTGCTTTAGCCGCAACTGAAGTCTGGTTCAATTCTGATTATCACCAAAAGGTATTTCTTGCAGCGGCAACTACATTTCTCCAGGCACTGCCGGACTTTCAAGAGCTTGACATAGTAAATCAAATAGGGAACAAGAGTAAAGTAATGCCACTGGGAGTTGATTTGTTTCGTTTTGATAATCTAAAGGTTCCTTCAATGGGCCCGGCCACTTTACTTTGGAACCATCGCTGGGAACAAGATAAAAATCCCGAGTTATTCTTTAAAGTACTTTTTCGCCTGGCAGCAGAAAAGATAGATTTTCGCTTGATTGTAGCGGGAGAAAGTTTTCGCAAAAACCCTTCTATTTTTGCTGAGGCTAAAAAACGCCTGGCTAAGCAAATTATTCACTTTGGCTATGTGGATAATTTTTCAGAATATGCTAAGCTATTATGGAAAGCGGATATTGTTCCAGTTACCAGTAATCAGGATTTTTTTGGAGTAAGTGCTGTAGAAGCTATTTATTGCAATTGTTTTCCTTTATTACCAAATCGATTAGCTTTTCCCGGCCATATTCCGGAAGAAGTGCGCACAATTCACTTATATGAAAATGAAGAAGACCTATATCACAAACTAAAGCAAGCCATCCAATCTATTGCAGAAATCAGAGCACATAGTTATCAGCATTTTGTCAGTCGCTATGATTGGCGTAACTTGAGCACTGTGTATGATGAGGCTTTTGATTTAATAAAAACAAAGTAAGATATGACGCCCTATTATCAAATATACGGACATGGGTTGCCGATTGTTTTTGTACATGGCTTTTGTGAAGATAGCAGCATGTGGGATCATTGGCGAAAAAACTTTTCCGGCTGTCAAGTCATACGAATTGACCTTCCCGGATTTGGCCAAACTGAGATCGACCAGGAATATCAAATTAAAGATATGGCGGAGATGGTTGCTGCGGCCCTGGACCAAGCCGGGATTGATCGATGTATCATGATTGGCCACTCAATGGGAGGCTATGTCAGTCTTGCTTTTGCCGAACGCTATCCTCAACGATTGATCGGTTTAGGTTTGTTTCATTCACATCCCTATGCTGATACTCCGGAAACAAAGGAAGCTAGAATAAAACGAAAGCAGTTTGTTGAGAAAAATGGTACTTCACCTTATATTCGTCAGGTTATTCCTGGTCTTTTTGCTCCGGAAAGGCTTGAAACGCACGAAGGAATCATCAATCGTTTAATAAAACGAGCAGAGCAATTTCCGGTTGCGGGTATTTTAAATGCTTTACAAGCAATGCATGATCGGCCCGATCGCTCCGCGGTTTTAGAAAAAATTGAAGTCCCGGTTTTATTTATCGTAGGTAAAAAGGACCAGGCAATTCCACTTCACTACAGCATGGAACAATTAGAGTTGCCTGCCATATCGGCTATTCATGTTGACAATGATTTGGGACACATGGGGATGTTTGAATCGCCGGAAAAGTGTCTGCAACAAATTAAAGCATTTATCCATCTTTGCCGTTTATACTTATGAATATACTGATTATGATATTGGCGATTCTGCCGGGCCTTCTGATCTGTTATGGCATCTATCGTTACGATAAGTATAACAAGGAACCAGCATGGCATCTTGCGGGGTGTTTTATAGCAGGAATGCTAATCACCTATCCTGCAATTCAGATAGAATGGTTTGCAGAGCAACAGGGTTGGGAACATACAAGTTTTTGGGGCCTATTATTAGTTGCGTTTGTTTTTGTGGCATTAAACGAAGAGTTACTCAAATATTTAGTTGTGCTGATCTATCCGTTTCCCCGAAAATTTTTTGATGAACCATTGGATGGGATTGTTTATGCAATAATGACCAGTATGGGTTTTGCTACCTTAGAAAATGTTATATATGCTTATCGTTTTGGCTTTGAAACAACACTAATCCGTTCGTTTACCGCAGTTCCGGCGCACGCTGCTTTTGCAGTTCTGGCAGGCTATTTTATTGGCAGGGCTCGTTTTGAAAAAGCAAAGCGAATCCCACTGTTGGGATTAGGGTTATTAGCAGCAGTAATTCCTCACGGGCTTTACGATTTTTTTATTTTGCAGGATGTTGCGGAGTGGATGATTGGTCTGGTTTTGCCTTTACTTGGCATCTGTATTTTCTTCGCTATTAGGTTAGTAAAGTCTGCACGAAGGGCTTCTCAATTTTTGAAAGTAGAGACAGTTGTTGTTACCGCGGATGTTCCCATCGATAATAATATATCAATGGAAGCCGGTGAGCAAGTAAATTTTAAAACAAACGCCTACGATCAAATGTTTGACAACGAAGAAGAGGAGTGAACTTATTGCCAATATTTTTTGTATTGTTTACGTCTAATTTATCTATCTAAATCCTGATTTAATTCAGGGGAAATATTAAAAACATGACTCTAGAAGAAAAAATCAACCAAGATCTTAAAACTGCCATGAAAGCCAAAGATCAAGTTGCCTTACGTAGTATCCGGGCAATAAAATCTGCTATCCTTTTAGCTAATACTGATGGTAGCGGCCAGGCTTTGGATGAAGCAAAGGAAATCAAATTACTTCAGAAACTTGTCAAACAACGACGGGATTCACTTGATATTTACGAAAAGCAAAACCGGGAAGATCTGGCCCAGACAGAAAGAGAAGAAATCTCCGTCATTGAGAAATACTTGCCCGCACAAATGGATGCTGATGCTTTAGAAGCAGCAATCAAAAAAATCATAGAACAAACAGGTGCCAGTTCAATGAAAGATATGGGCAAAGTAATGGGTATGGCTTCGAAACAACTCGCAGGTAAAGCGGATGGTAAATCCATTTCACAGGTTGTGAAAAAATTATTAGGATAACATAAAAAATAGATCGGATTGCAACCTGCAATCCGATCACACTTAAAACAGCAGAGAGACTTACATACTAATCGACCATTTTATAACATTACGCCAACATGAATTTCGAACTTGTCTCTCCTTTTCAACCTACAGGTGACCAACCCACAGCGATTAAACAACTTGTCCAGGGAATTAAAGAAGGCGAACGCGCTCAGTGCTTACTTGGAGTGACCGGCTCAGGTAAAACATTTACCATGGCTAACGTCATTAATCAGCTTAACCGACCTACTTTAATCTTAACACACAACAAGACACTAACGGCACAGTTGTACGGAGAGTTTAAAGAATTTTTTCCCAACAATGCTGTTGAGTATTTCGTCTCCTACTATGATTATTACCAGCCGGAAGCGTATCTTTCAGTTACGGATACCTTCATCGAAAAAGATTTAGCGATTAATGAGGAGGTGGATAAGTTGAGACTCTCAGCAACGAACGCTTTACTTTCAGGGCGACGCGATATCATTATCGTAGCTTCCGTCTCTTGTATTTATGGTATGGGGAATCCGCAGGATTTGCAAAAGGGTATCGTTCGTGTTCATCGCGGGCAAACGATCTCCCGGAACACTTTTTTATATCAATTAGTGGAAAGCTTATACTCTCGGACGGAAGCAGATTTGCGAAGAGCCACCTTCCGGGTGCGTGGCGATACGGTTGATATTAATTTGCCGTATGTTGATTATGGATTCCGGGTTACTTTTTTTGGAGATGAGATAGAAGAAATTGAGCGATTCGAATTATCCTCAGGAAAAAGAATAGAGTCCTTAGAAAATGCTGCGATCTTTCCTGCTAACCTTTATATCGCACCACGCGAACGCCTCAATGATATCATTCGTGAAATCGAAGATGAATTATTTGCGCAGGAAAAATATTTTGAACGTGAAGGTAAGTTGTTAGAAGCACGTAGAATTAAAGAGCGCACCATATTTGACCTGGAGATGATAAAGGAGTTGGGCTATTGTAGTGGCGTGGAAAATTATTCTCGATTCTTTGATGGTCGGATTCCAGGAACACGACCATTTTGTTTGTTAGATTATTTTCCTGATGACTATTTAATGTTTCTGGATGAGAGTCATGTTACTGTTCCTCAAGTACGAGGAATGTGGGGAGGAGACCGCGCGCGAAAAACTAATCTGGTAAGTTATGGTTTTCGCTTACCCTCTGCCATGGACAACCGACCGCTTAACTTTGATGAGTTTGG
>CBDUIU010000042.1:0-12606 GCA_965367335.1 uncultured Saprospiraceae bacterium | reverse complement strand
AGCCATTAGGTGGTAAAGCACAATTTGGTGGTCAGCGTTTTGGTGAGATGGAAGTTTGGGCACTCGAAGCATTCGGAGCATCTAATATCCTACAGGAATTACTGACGATCAAGTCAGATGATATTGTAGGACGTGCCAAAGCATACGAAGCAATCGTTAAAGGTGATAACTTACCCGAGCCAAATATTCCTGAATCATTTAATGTATTGATTCACGAATTACGCGGACTTGCGTTGGATGTAAAATTTGATTAACCGATTGGTTGAAGGAATCAATATTTAATATTGATTCCTCTTTCCACTCCCTAAATATTCTTGACTTATGCCATTCAAGAAGAGCTTTAATAAGCAAAAAAATAACTTTGACAGCATTACCATTAGCCTGTCGTCTCCGGATGATATCCTGGAGCGCTCCTATGGTGAAGTGTTAAAGCCGGAAACCATTAACTACCGTTCGTATAAACCAGAGCGTGATGGCTTGTTTTGCGAGCGTATCTTTGGGCCGGTAAAAGACTACGAATGCTACTGTGGTAAATACAAACGTATTCGTTATAAAGGGATCGTTTGTGATCGCTGTGGAGTAGAAGTAACGGAAAAAAAGGTACGTCGTGAACGAATGGGCCACATTAAACTGGTTGTTCCCGTCGTGCATATCTGGTTCTTCAAGTCACTGCCGAACAAAATCGGTTACATGTTGGGATTATCTAGTAAAAAACTAGAGTCCATTATCTACTACGAGCGCTATGTCGTCGTTAACCCAGGTGTGAAGGAAGAAGAGGGGATCGGTAAGTACGATTTGATGACAGAGGAGGAATACCTGGATTTGTTGGATACCTTACCTAAGGAAAACCAGCAGTTAGATGATGAAGACCCCAACAAGTTCATCGCTAAGATGGGCGCTGATGCCGTGCGTGATCTATTGATGCGTTTGGATCTGGATCAACTATCTTACGATTTGCGTCATCAAGCCGCTACGGAGACTTCCCAACAACGGAAATCTGAGGCGCTGAAAAGACTTCGCGTAGTAGAAGCTTTCCGTGATGGCCAAAAATCGATTGACAATCGTCCCGAGTGGGCGGTGATCCAATACTTACCCGTTGTTCCACCTGAACTTCGTCCATTAGTACCATTGGACGGTGGTCGTTTTGCCAGTTCTGATTTGAACGACCTTTATCGTCGTGTGATCATCCGTAATAATCGTTTGAAGCGTTTGTTAGAGATCAAAGCTCCTGAGGTGATCTTACGGAATGAAAAACGGATGCTTCAAGAGGCAGTAGATTCATTGTTTGATAACTCACGTAAATCGAATGCTGTAAAAGCAGAAGGTGGTCGTGCGTTAAAATCACTATCCGATATCTTAAAAGGTAAACAAGGACGTTTCCGTCAAAACCTTTTGGGTAAACGTGTGGATTACTCCGGTCGTTCGGTGATCGTGGTTGGACCAACAATGAAATTGCACGAGTGTGGTTTGCCAAAAGGAATGGCTGCGGAGTTGTTCAAGCCATTTGTTATTCGCAAGCTGATCGAGCGTGGTATTGTGAAAACGGTTAAGTCCGCTAAGAAACTAGTAGATAGAAAGGATCCGGTAATCTGGGAAATTCTTGAAAATATTTTGAAGGGACACCCTGTGATGTTAAACCGGGCTCCAACTCTTCACCGATTATCTATCCAGGCTTTCCAGCCAACGCTGATTGAAGGTAAAGCGATCCAATTGCACCCGCTTGTTTGTGGTGCTTTCAACGCCGACTTTGATGGTGACCAGATGGCCGTTCACGTGCCGCTTAGCCATGCAGCTATCCTGGAAGCTCAAGTGCTCATGTTGTCTTCACACAACATGTTGAACCCACAGGATGGTTCTCCGATTACCTTACCTTCTCAGGATATGGTATTAGGTCTTTACTACCTGACCAAAGAAAGAACGGCTAGTAAAGAAAATGTAATCCGTGGCCAAGGCCGTCGATTCTATTCTGCCGAAGAGGTGATCATTGCTTACAATGAAGGCCAGGTTGACCTACATGCTGGTATTACAGTAAGGGTACGCGCAGAAGGCGATGACGGGAAATTGACCTCGAAACGTATTGAAACCACAGTGGGTCGGGTAATCTTTAACCAGGCTACTCCGGAGACCGTACCTTTTATCAACAAATTGCTAACGAAAAAGAACCTGAAGGTAGTTATCAGTGATATTATCGAACGTACTGATTTTGCGATAACGGCTAATTTCCTCGATAAGATTAAGGAAATGGGTTTCATGTGGTCTTTCAAAGGTGGTTTGTCGTTTAACTTGGGTGATTTGATCACACCAACGGTTAAAGCCCGTACTTTGACTGAGGCTCAGGAAGAAGTTGATGAGGTTTGGGATAACTACAACATGGGTCTGATTACCAACAATGAACGTTACAATCAGATTATCGATAAATGGACTTTTGCGGATAATCGCATCACAGATAATTTGCTCAAAGAATTAGCCGAACACAAAGATGGGTTCAACTCTGTATATATGATGTTGGATTCCGGAGCTCGTGGTTCTAAGCAACAAATCAAGCAGCTCTGTGGTCTTCGGGGATTGATGGCTAAGCCAAGAAAATCCGGAGATACCGGTGGGGCGATCATTGAGAACCCGATCTTATCTAACTTCCTGGACGGACTGTCTGTACTGGAATACTTTATCTCTACTCACGGTGCACGTAAAGGTCTGGCCGATACAGCCTTGAAAACAGCAGATGCCGGGTATTTGACGCGTCGTTTGGTGGATGTTTCACAGGACGTTGTAATCATGGAAGAGGATTGTGATACTTTACGTGGTATTGAAACAACGGCACTGAAAGACAATGAGAAAGTGGTACAAAATCTTTCTGATCGTATCAGAGGTCGTTACACTCTACATGATATTGTTCATCCGGAGACTGATGAAGTTATATTGGCTGCCGGTGAATATATAACAGAGAAACTCGGAAAATACATCGAAGAGGTAGGCATTGAGATGGTAGCGATTCGCTCGGTACTAACTTGTGAAACCAAACGAGGTGTATGTAGAAAATGCTACGGTAAAAACCTGGCAACCGGACGAATCACTGAACGGGGAGATGCTGTGGGTATTATCGCAGCACAATCAATTGGTGAGCCGGGTACACAGTTGACCTTACGTACCTTCCACGTTGGGGGTATTGCTTCCGTATCCAAGCAGGAATCTCAAATGAGTGCCAAATTTAATGGTGTGCTCGAATTTGATGGTGTTCGCGTGACAACTGCAGTTGACGAAGAAGGAAACAGCATTCAGGTTGTCTTATCTCGTGCGGGTGAAGTGAGAATCATAGATCCTAAATCGAAAAAACAGTTCTCTTCTAATCACCTGCCTTATGGCTCGACCATCTTCTTTAAAGATGGGGATGAAGTGAAGAAAGGAGATGTTATTTGTGAATGGGATCCATTCAACGCTGTTATTGTTTCTGAATTTCATGGTATCGCTAAGTTTGAATCCATTGAGGAAGGTGTTACTTTCCGGGTAGAAAGAGATGATCAGACGGGCTACGCCGAAAAGGTAATTGTAGAAAGTAAGAACAAGCGGACAATTCCGATTATCAAAATTCTGAGTCCTGATGGAGAGGAATTAAAATCTTATAACTTACCGGTAGGTGCCTATATCTCAATCGAGAATAATGCAGAGGTGAAAGCCGGTCAGAAAATCGTGAAAATTCCACGGAAACTTGGAAAGATCGCGGATATCACCGGTGGTCTGCCACGGGTTACCGAACTTTTCGAAGCCAGAAATCCTTCGAACCCTGCAGTTACTGCAGAGATTGACGGGGTCGTAAGCTTTGGTAAGATCAAACGGGGTAATCGTGAGGTATTTATCACCGATGAAAAATCAGGTCAAATTCGTAAATACCTGGTAGGCTTGTCTAAACATATTCTGGTACAGGAAGGTGACTTCGTGCGTGCCGGTATGCAGCTATCCGATGGTGCAATTGCGCCAAAAGATATCCTGAATATCAAGGGCCCATTTGCCGTACAGTATTACTTGGTAAATGGTGTACAAGAGGTTTATCGTTCACAGGGTATTACGATCAACGACAAACACATTGAGGTGATCGTTCGTCAGATGATGCGCCGGGTACAAATCGAAGATGCCGGTGATACGGTATTCCTGGAAGGTGAAGCCGTTGAGAAATACGACTTCCTCGAGCAGAATGACTGGATCTTTGATAAGAAGTTTATCACCGACTCCGGAGATTCTACGAAGTTAAAACCAGGTCAGTTGGTAACTTTACGTCAATTGCGGGAAGAAAATTCCATGCTAAAACGGAACGATAAGCAAGTCGTACAATATCGCGATGCGGTGGCAGCGACTTCTAGTCCGATTTTACAAGGTATTACCAAGTCTTCTTTGGGAACTGCCAGCTGGATTTCAGCAGCATCCTTCCAGGAAACGACAAAAGTACTCAGCCAGGCAGCCATCAGTGCCAAGAAAGATTTCTTGAACGGTCTGAAGGAAAATGTAATCGTTGGAAAACGTATTCCTGCTGGTACTGGTCTCCGCAAATTCCAAGACATGTATGTCGCCAACCGCGAAGCTTACGAAGCCTCGCAGAGCCGGCATGAAGCTTTGGAAGAAGTTGAAGAAATGGACTAGGCCTGTAACAGGAAAGTCTTAAATATAAAAAAGCCCCGTTTCGGTATTTACTGAAACGGGGCTTATGTTTTTTAAGTTTTTATCAGGATCAATTAAGGAGTATTGATTTTTCCTCCCATATACAACGCCGCATGTCGCGCAATATACTTTCCAATAATATCAAACTCTAAATTGATGCGATCACCCTTTTTTAGTTTTCCGAAAGTAGTATGCGCATAAGTATAAGGTATAATGGCTACGGAAAAATGATCTTCCCCCGGGCTCACGACGGTCAGGCTAACACCGTTCACACAAATAGATCCCTTGTCTACGAGCAAATGTTCCGGGTTCTTCGCGTAGGCAAAATGAAAATACCAACTCCCGTCTTTTTCTTCAATATCAGTACAAGTTCCCGTCGTATCTACGTGGCCCTGTACAATATGTCCATCCAGTCGCATATTTGCTAACATGGCTCTTTCAAGGTTGACAGGGTCGCCAATTTGTAAGTCTCCCAGGTTACTTTTGATTAGCGTTTCTTCAACAGCCGTAACCGTATGTGTGCCTTCTTCCTGACCTACAACCGTCAGACATACGCCATTATGGGCGACACTCTGATCTATTTTTAATTCCTTTGAAATATCAGATCGAATGGTAAAATGAACATTGCTTCCCTCCTGGTCAATGTTAGTGATCGCGCCTAGTGTTTCTACAATTCCAGTGAACATATTGTTTTTTGATGCTTGTAATGTTGATTCAGGGCCTTAGTAAGCTTACCTTTTCCGTCCAAGCAGGTCCGTTAGCAACCGCTTATTATATTGAACTGTCAGGCTTAGCAATCTTATCCTATTCATTGCCGCGGATCAATTCAATGTACCCTTGTAAATAATCTTCTTGTTGAACAACACCGCTAACCCTTTGTTCAAAAACGGCACAGGTGTAATAATAGACACCTTCTGCCAAGTCATCTCCATTTGAATTTTTGCCATCCCACATAATGGAAGGATCTTCGGTTTCGAAAACAAGCTGGCCCCAGCGATTGAATATTTTCATATCAACCCGATTGACGAAGCAGTTCTGCCGTGGCCGGAAAAAATCATTTTGCTGATCATTGTTTGGCGTAAAGACATTAGGAAGTTCGTAGGTCGGGCAATTGTCTACACAGACAATATTGCTGAATTTACTTTCATTCTCCAAGGTGTCCAGGGCAGTAACGGCATAACAACCGGCTAGCTGGCCCTCTGGTGAGTGCGTGAAAAAGGTGTCTAAGGATTCGTCTATGGTTGCAATTTCAATCAATTCTTCATTTTCCGAAGGCGCATAATAAACTTTATAGCTAACTACATCATCGGTCTCCTCACAAATGTTGATAGGATTTCGCCAGTTGAGGAAGTTCTCTAAGTCCAGATCTTCCATACAATCGACAATCCCGCCCAGACTGCAAATATTTTCTACGGTTAGTACAGGAGGGCAGGGAGGGACGGTATCCAAAGGAATACCACAATCCTCCTGGGAATGATTGATCAAAGGAGAAGGTAGACTATCAATACCATAAGAACCTGTACTTCTGATTAGATAACAATACTCGGTTCCATTCGTCAGCTCGTCATCCGTATAGTTTTGCTCGGTTACCGTAGCCAGGGAGTCCAGTCCTCCCGAGTTATTTTTTCTAAATACAGTATATTTAAAATTATCCCAGGGAACATCTTCCTCCCAACTCAGGTTGTTTTTATTATCCGTTGAAGCGATGGAAAGAAAAACGGAAGAGGCCGGCGTTGGTGGGCCAATAGGATCTGTTTCGTTATTGACAAAAAAGGCAACCCGGTAGGTATAAGGAAAATCAGCAGTGTTTAAGAAGGTATCCGTAAAAGAAGTGTCAATCGGATCACTGAAATTCGCAGCCATAAAAGAAGCTCCGGCGACATCCGTAAATCCAGTGTTAGTAATTCCTTCTGCTCTTTGCAATTGATAGCGATAGGGGCCTGGATTACGGATGGTGTCCAGGTCTATTGAATTAGGTCGGGTCCAACGGACAAAAATGGATCCATTGACCACGTCGGTAGTTTTTACATCAACATTTAGCAAAAGTGGAATATCCCGATTGAGTTGGGTACAAATTTCTTTAGATGGAATACTTTCCACAAAATTATAGCGGAAACCACTTGCTGACCTACGGGCAAAGTGAGCTAGAATTCGGTAGCAATAAATTCGACCTCGGTCTACATTATCATCCAAAAAATAATAACGTCCGTTGACAATTTCTTCTGTAAAGCCCGTGGAAATTTGCGTATACCCTCGACCTGCCAGGCCCGTTTCACAATTACCAGGAATAAAGCCATTAGATCGCTCCCGTCTCCAGACGGTGAATCCCCGGAAGTAATCATCGGCTGCATTTTCACAGGCATACGGACTTTCCCAGCTGACCTCAATAGCTGAGTTGGGGGTGGGCTCGGCCGTAACATCCTCCGCTCGAAAAACAACAGTATAATATTGATTTTCAATATGATCACAAGTTGTTTGCCAGCGAAAGACACCAGTCAGCGGTTGATCCTGATAACCAGAAGGTACGGTAAATTCAGCGGGGTTATCAACGAAAAATGGTCCGCCCCGGGCTTCTAATTTTACCCTTTGATCTATATCGGTGATAGGGGCAGTAGCCACCACATCAAACTCCAGTAAACTACCTGCAATTACACAGGTATCCGAAATGGTTACAATTTCCGGAGGGTCATTATCACATTCCAGTACAATAATTTGCATATCCCGGATCATGGTATCAATAGCTACGCCATCCCGGTACTGGATGATATAAAAAGCGATATTATATTCACCTTCTGCCTGGGGAAATTCCCAACGAAAATCACCTGTAATAAAATCCAGGCTGATAGAATTAGGAGGGGGCCCAATTTCATTGGGAAAGCGGTAATTTGGAACCTGGGTATTGACATCTTGTAGTGGAACGATCAGCCGATAAGCCAAACTGTCACCATCAGGATCATAGGCATTTGGATTATGCAGGAAGACTTCATTGGTACAGGCAATATCAACCGGAGGCTGGAGTAATATAGGAGAATTATTAGGACCGTCAGCTGTTTGGTTAAAGAGTGTAACGGAGGTTTGCAGGTGAAAAGGTACTTGGTCGGAGCTGGGAAAATTGACATTTAGTACTCCACCATTGCGATTGGGATCCGTCATTGAAATCTGATAATGACCTAAGGCAGGGTAATTATGTACAGCGGTGTATATATTTATCTTGGTATCATTGGCAATCAGAACGCCATCAGGTATCCCATTCTGCGGATCAAAGTCAGGACCGTTTTCCCGAATGACCCACTGACAAATATCGTCTCCCCAGCAGATTTCGAGGCTATCCCGGTCTGCTGCGCGACTACTGGCTTTGCTATAGGTGGTGATCGTAGCCCGTATGGTTAATGGGCCTATTTGCTCATAAGTAATCTCTCCGGCCCGATTATGAGTAGCGTTGGCTTGCCAACTAAGTAGAAATAGAAAACAAAGCGTTAGCGAGGAATACAGTAAGTTTTTTGCCATAGTCTAGATGGGTTGGGATCGAAAACACTATTCAATGTTTGACGCCAAAACGCCTTTTGAATAGAGTTTAGGTACAAATATTTATAATTTTAACGGATTATTTAAATATTTAGTTGTGGATCTAAGGTAAGAATAACAAGTACATTTCGTCGTCAATTCTTCAAAATTACCTAATTTGCCACACTAACCATAATATTAATCTGATGATAGTAATTACTGGAGCGCTAGGGTTTATTGGCAGTTGTTTGATCCGTAAATTAAATGATGAAGGTTTGGGAGATGATTTGATGGCTGTTGATGATTTTTATAAAGATCACAAAGAACCGAACTTACTCAATAAAAGGATACGGGAGTGGATTCATCGGGATATCTTTTTAGAGCTGTTCGAAAAAATGCATTCCCAGGTTGACTTTGTTTTTCACTTGGGTGCGCGCACGGATACCGTTTCAGAGGATAATGCCATTTTTGAAAAGCTCAATGTAAATTATTCCAAAGCGATTTGGGAAATTTGTACCCAATACCAAATTCCGTTGGTGTATGCTTCCAGTGCGGCGACTTATGGCAATCCGCCCGTTGAGGAGGGCAGCTCGGCTTATAGTGATGATCATGATAAGGTAGGATTGCTCAAACCGCTTAATGCCTACGCGAAATCCAAACAAACATTTGATCAATGGGTGCTTCAGCAAGTATCTACCCCGCCATTTTGGGCTGGCTTAAAGTTTTTTAATGTGTATGGACCCAATGAGTATCATAAAAACAGAATGGCTTCGGTAGCTTTTCATGCCTTTAAACAAATTCAGAGAACGGGTGAAATGACGCTCTTTAAATCTCATCGTAAAGATATTCAGGATGGATACCAACAGCGCGATTTTATTTATGTCAAAGATGTAGTTAATATTTGTTGGTGGCTTTATAAAAACCGACCAGAGAGTGGGATATACAATGTTGGAACTGGTGAATCCCGTACCTTCCTTGACTTAGTAAAAGCGGTGTGCCAGGCAATGGATTTGCCCGAAAAAATTGAATTCGTGGATACGCCCAAGGATATTCGTAAAAACTATCAATATTTTACCCAGGCCTCCATGAGTAAACTTCGAGAAGCGGGCTATGACCACCCTTTTACAAGTTTAGAAGATGGAATAGAGGATTATGTAAAGAATTATTTGCCGAGGAGGGTGTATTGATGTACTGGTTATTACGGGTTGTTACAGCCACCTTCGGTAGCTGGTTATTAAGGGTTATAACTGGACGTACATGGCGGGGCTTTCGCGAATAATTTCTATTGGGGTAGTCCTGACGATTTGCTTCTTATGTTTATACAAGAATCAACGTATTGTAACAACAGCTCACTAGTAATGAAAATCGCGCTAGCCCGTCCAGTTATAACCCTAATAACCAAAGCCAGCTTGCTGCTTTGACCCCAACCTGTAATAACCAAAAACAAACAAAGCAAAGTTTAAACCCCGTAACTACCAGCTTCACCCCAGCGAATCGTCTCAACTCCAATAAGAAACAACATAAAAATCAACACTTAAATCTCCAATAAAATGAAAAAAGTAATCGGCCTGGGAGGCATCTTCTTCAAATGTAAAGACCCACATATGATGAAGGAATGGTATCAGGAACACCTGGGAATTACCTATGACCAATACGGGTCAGTGTTCCAGTGGGGTGGGGAAGGAAGTGCTCCCGGCACTACAGTTTTCAGTATGATGCCGGCATCCACTGATTATTATGATCCGAGCAAAAGTCCCTTTATGATCAATTTCCGTGTGGCAGATTTGGAAAGTTTATTAACCGAACTGGAAGCATCAGGCGTAGAATTAGCCGGTGAAATGCAAAGCTACGAGTATGGTAAGTTTGGTTGGGTAATCGACCCGGAAGGAAATAAAGTAGAGCTCTGGGAGCCCGTGGATAGTGGTTTAGAAGAGCCGGGAAAGCATTGGATAAAAATGAGTTAAACTTAAAATGAAAGTTAAATCAATTATTGGGGCTTTATTCCTCTTCCTGCTTTCCTGTCAAATACTGGCTCAGGAAGGAGAGAGCATGACGGTGTTATTCGTTGGTAACTCGTATACCTATTTTTGGGATTTACCTGAGATGGTAGAGGCCATGGCGAAAAGTAAAAACCGGCAAATCGTAGCTGAACAATCTACTGCAGGTGGTGTAAACCTGGGACATCATTGGTGGGAAGCCAGAGGCTTAAAAACCTTACAGCTAATTAGGGAAAATAGCTTTGACGCGGTGATTTTACAAGACCATAGCCTTAGGGCAATTGAATACCCCGATAGTCTATTAAAGTATGGGCGATTACTGGGAGCTGAAATTAAAAAAACCGGCGCTCAACCTTATGTGTATATGACCTGGGCGAGAGCGTGGGATGCTTCCATGCAAAGCTCGATTGCTCTTGAGTATCAACGGCTGGCAGAACAAACTAACGCCCGGATAGCTCCCATTGGCTTGGTCTGGCAAAGAGCACGGGAATTACGACCCAAAATAGAGCTATATGATGAAGACGGAAGCCATCCTTCTGGCCTGGGAGCGTATTTAACGGCCTGCACCTTTTTTGCCTTACTGACAGACCAATCACCTATTGGTCTGTCTCATCAGCTCGCCTGGGAAAATGATCAAGGAAAGAAAAAAGTATTTAAAATAAAATCAAAAAAAGAAGCGCTGTTTTGTCAGCAAGTAGTGGAGCAGATATTACGAGAAATGCCTGATTGAACAACTAATGTAATGCTATTTTGTCGGTTGAAAGTGCTCTGAAAGTGTTGTCAAGGTAAGATACGAATTGATCACTACGTTGCATTGTTAGCCACACCCGGTTGTCGAGCATGCATGAACAATCTTTGAGGGCAATACCGGGCATTTATTCTAATCCTCCTCTTCCATACCTCCCAATTAAATTTACTCGGCCAGCTTATTCATTGCGCCATAATAGATCAACTGCCATTCGTCTCCCATTTTTGCAAAACGCCGTTGCATACCGTAAGCTGCTTGTGAATGCCGAATCTGTTCGATGACCATGGCATCACCGAGGGGAATCAATTGTTGTGTAAAGTTGCCATCCATGCTGTTGAAGTGTTTGTGGATGACCCAATCCTCTCTTTGCCAACGAAAATTGCCGCTGTTTGCAATCGTGCTATCCGCATCGGGGGGCAAGCCTTCCAATGGAAATAAAATATGCGCTAGTTGATAAAGAGAGTCAGTGTGAAACCGATCATAAAACATCACAAAGTCATGAGGTAATGAACCATCATCGGGGTTTTCTTCTTCTATCGTTGAGGGGATTTCAGTTGACGTACTATTTGTAGCTAAATTGTTAAAGGCTTGCCGCTGACGCAAGATAAAAAAGGCCGTGGTAATTAATATTCCGGTAACAAGTCCGGCAAGAAATTTAGACATTAAATTATTATTTTACTAGGTTTATTCCTGATACATTTCAGACTTCCCTCCCATACACTAAAATATAGTCTTCCAAACGTGAATACCACAGTTCGTAGTCTGCGCTGAAGTCGTCCTTGATAATTTTTCCCCGACAACGACCCACCTTCAGGTCATAAGCAAACGGCTCAATTAAGATGTGAATTCGGAAATCCAATTGACGGCGGCCATATGCTTTGTATAATGCCTCTTTTGCCCCCCAATATACATGCAAGTGCTCCAGCCTGGTTTCATCTTCCAAGCTATCAATCTCCGCTGCGCGCATAAATTTATGCTCAATCCGTGATATCTTCGGGACCAATTTCTGAATATCAATACCTACTGGTTCCGGAGCAGCAATCACCGCAGCTAGCTTACGCGAATGACTGATGGAAATTTGATAGACCGAATTTTCCAGGTGTGGCTTTCCGTACTCGTCCTTCAGACAGGCTCCGCGTATCTCCCTGCCAGACATATAATGCAAGAGCCAGCGCCCGGCTAACCACTCCAATCGCCGGTGCCCCTTCATATCTCCAATTTGACGATCTTCTTCCGGAGTCAGCAATAATTGCTCGATAAAGAAAAGCTCAGGCTCTTCGATTCGCCACAAGCCAATTTCACCGATTGGATCTAAATGTTGATGTAGAATTAATCCCATTGAGTAGAAAGTTAAACAATTGGGCGAAAATAAGTATTCTTGTGGAAAGATGCTGTACCAGTTCTATTCTCCTTATCACCGTATTTCTGGTTATCCAACTAATTTGCTGAAAAATGAAAAACCTCCAACTCAAAAAAATCCATCGCCTCACCGGACACGAAGGGTCCATTTATGCATTGGCTCCTGGAAAAACACCGGAATTATTTTATTCTGTTGGAGGAGATGGGTGGATCGTACGTTGGGATCTCCGTGACCCAGAAGTAGGAAAGCTTATTGCCAAGGTGCCGGGAAATATTTATGCTACTACTTTCTTACCGAAAGAAGAACTTATACTGGCCGGAGACATGCATGGCGGCTTACACTGGTTA
>CBDUIU010000041.1:0-12652 GCA_965367335.1 uncultured Saprospiraceae bacterium | reverse complement strand
TTGCATTACGCAGATAATAACCACCCCAAGGATAAGGAGCCAAATCATGTCCGCCACGAGCAGCATATTCCCACTCATGTTCTGTTGGTAAACGGAAGTCCTCGGTATTTAGACCATCCTTGCGATAAGCCTGGAAATCATTCCATAGTTTTGTACGCCAGTAGCAAAATGCACTAGCCATTCTCCAATCAAGGCCTACGACCGGGTAATCATCAAAGGCGGGATGCCAAAAATAGTTTCTTGTATAAGGTTCATTATAAGAATAAGCAAAGTCGCGAACCCACACTAAAGTATCCGGATAAATATTAACCGTGTGTTTACGAATATGAGACACCCGATTAGATACCTCATCGTGAGCAGCACGTTGCCAATCATACCATTGATATTCATAATCTAACAAACTGGTGTTGATCTCACGTTTGCCGGCAAAGCTTTCATTGTCATCATAGTACATTTCCTCAAGCTCCTCAGAGCTCCAGTCAAGTTCCATTTCCCAGTCAATGAATTCATTACCATCATCATCTTCATAATAATGATCCATCATAGCGTGAGCAATGGAGTCCTTTACCCAATGTACAAATTGACGCCACTCGTTGTTGGTGATCTCTGTATCATCCATATAAAAACCTTGGATAGAGATCGTCCGGGGACGCTGTACGAAAGTGTTAGTGATGTCTTGGTCACTTGGACCAATGTGTAATGTACCGGAGGGAATGTAAACCATACCGTAAGGGTTAATCCCCTTCCATACTGGACGATCCAGTACCCCAATGACTTGTCCGTTTTGACGTGTTCCGCAAGAGGTAACAATGACCGTCAAGACAAAGAACAACAATAGAAAGTTAAGCGATCTTTTCATTTTAACACCCGAGTTTTCCTTCAATTAAGAAAATGCTTAAAAAAGCGATCGTAAATATAGCCTGTTTAACCAGTTTAAAAAAATTTTATTTGCTTCAGTTGATTTTTTGCAAAATCCACGTCGAATTAAGCGATTTTCTAACGCTATAAACTGAATGCATATTTTCCACTAGGGAGAGAATTTTTTTCTGTATTTGTTAAATTATAGGAGGCGATATATATACAACTAAGTTTTTTGCTATAAGAACCTTGGATTATAAATAATTTTCGGGAGGCGACCGGCACCAATAGGTCGATTGAGGTTGTAATTAATTATGACCTCGTGAGAGCCTCCGTTAACGGTATTTAGCTGAGATAAACTTACGTCGTACGAATAGGCGAGGGTAATGTGTTCATTGACTTTGAACCCAGCTATAATGGCGAATGCATCAACGCTTTTAGATTCATAACCCCTAAACGAGGCCCCACCAAATATATTGTCATCGTACCAAACAATTGTTGAAAATTCTACTTGCGTTTGAGTAAAATCCGATTTTGCTAACAAGGATGGTTGCACAACTACTTTATCACCTACTGTAAATTTGCCCGCAAATATAGCAAAATAATTTTGTACGGTCTTTATCCGAGCAATTGTATCTTGTTTAGTTGATAATTCGAAATTTGATACGGAAAAATTATTGGTAGAAATCCCAATTTCAATTGAAGGAGATTGGTAATATATTCCTGCGCTAAAAGTAGGCACCATGGCCGTTTCTTTGCCAAGGGGAATATATGAATCACGGTGATTGATCGCTCCTCCGGATGAGTATTGTCCACCAGGGGAACGAAGCTTGGTACCGTCTAAACTTTTTTGTGTTATTCCACCTCCCATACCTATCGTCAATATCCGTTTTTCACTAATTGGAAGCCAAAAATTGTAAGACGCAGAAGCAGAAGTATTTCTTTCTGCACCCAATACCTCATTTTCAATATTTATGCCAAAGCCCCCTCTTAAAATATAGAGAGGAAGGTGTGCATTTGCATTCTGAGTAACAGGGTTTCCTTCCAGTCCCGTCCATTGTGTCCTCACAACTCCAGTTAAACTTAATGAATTATCCAAGCCGGCATACGCCGGATTAAAAGCGTACTTATTAAGCATGTACATGCTATACTGAGAAGCTAAATTTGACTGTTGTGCACTAACCACCAACGACAAGCCAAACAGCATAAATAGTAAGGGGTAAACTTTCCTCATCGATTTGTTGGATTTTAAAGGCAATAAGCTATTATAAAAAACTCCGCGAATACTATATTAATTGCATCATTGCCTCAATTGTTTTGACTGGTCGCTGACAACTGTAATTACTACACACATAGATATACGTATCTTTTGAAATTTGTTTTCCCTTGAGCAAAGGGAATTGATCATTTTCCGTTTCACTAGCCATAATAACTATCGGTGGTAAGGCAAGCCGGTTTATTGTAGATGCCAGTGAAATCGCCTGGGGTCCAACCACAGCAATTTCTTTTAAAGGGTGAATAGCCATGCTTAAGCCTTGTGCCCACTGACCGAAAGTAGAAGGATAACGGATAATGCTTTCCTTCATCGGCAGTAATAGATCAAGTGCATCTTGTCGTAAATCCGGTCGTTCTAACAAAATACTAAGCTCCAAAAAATTACCAAGCATGACTGAATTCCCTGATGGTGTAGCATTATCATAAAGGTCTTTACGACGAATTACCAAATCTTCCTGTTCTGAAGACGTATAGAAATAAAGTCCGCCTTTTTCATCTTTAAACTCTTTCCTAACCAATTCAGTATAGTATTTTGCTTTATCAATCCATTGAGTATCAAAGGTAAGACGGTGAGTATCAAGACAGGCACGGATCAGATAAGCATAATCATCAAGCATGGCGGCATATTGTCCTTTTCCATCTTTATACGTATGATACATTCCAACAGCCTCATCCTCCTGACAAAAATTAGTGAGTAAGAATTCAAGATGAAAAATAGCTTTCTTTTTATAGTCTTGGTCATCTAATGCTATTGCTGCTTTAGCATAAGCGCTCACTTGAAGAGCATTCCAGCTTAGAATCAGCTTATCATCAAGCCCTGGCCGAATTCTCAACGAACGTACTTTCAACAGTTTGTCAACTGCAGTTGTTAAACGCTCTTTCAACTCATTTTCTTCAATTCCATGCTCCTTTGAGAATTGTTCAATCGACATAGGACGCCAAAGAATATTATGTCCTTCCCAATTCCCCTCTTCCGTTACTTGGTAAAAGCGACAAAATAAATCTGCTTCATTTGCCGCTAAAACGTTCTCGATTTCAGCTTTTGACCACACGTAAAATTTACCTTCTTCTCCTTCTGAATCGGCATCAAGTGCGGCATAGAATCCACCTTTAGGGTCTGTCATTTCCCTTTCAATAAAACTTAAGGTCTCTTCGATTGTCACCCGATAAGCCTCATCACCGGTGCAACGATAGGCGTCTGCATATAAACCAACTAATAAGGCATTATCATAAAGCATCTTTTCAAAATGTGGCACCAACCAAGCTGAATCCGTTGTATATCTGGCAAAACCACCTCCCAGCTGATCATAAATCCCTCCCATCATCATCTTATCTAAAGAAAAGGAAACATGTGTCAATGCTTCTTTTTTATCCCTATACAAAAAGTATTGTAATAAGAAGCTCAAGGACATCACCGCCGGAAATTTTGGAGCCCCTCCGAACCCTCCATTGATTTTATCAAATTGTCCTTCTAGGTTTTTAAAAATATCATCAAGTAATTCCGGCAGAAAGAAATCTTCCGCTGCGCCTTCCAATTTTATGTCAGACAAGAAAGTATCATCCGAACGAGAGATATAGCCTAATAATCGATCAGCTTGTTGTTCCACAACTTCCCTTTTATCTCGATAAACAGTTAATAGTTGCTGTAATACTTGTATCCAGGAAGGTCTTTGGTGAGCTGGGCGAGGAGGAAAATAAGTGCCTGCGTAAAAAGGTTTTTTATCAGGAGTGAGAAAAACATTGAGCGGCCAACCACCAGCTCCTGTCATGATTTGACAAGCCTCCATATAGATCTGATCCACATCAGGTCGCTCTTCTCTGTCTACTTTAATATTAATAAAATGAGCATTCATGAATGCCGCTACGTCTTCATTTTCAAACGATTCACGCTCCATTACATGACACCAATGGCAGGTAGAATAACCAATGCTCACCAAAATAGGTTTGTCCTCCCGTTGTGCCTGTGCAAAGGCCTCCGGTCGCCAGGCATACCAATCCACAGGATTATGTGCATGTTGACGTAAGTAAGGACTCGTTTCTTTTGATAATCGGTTCATGCTGGTTTTTCTTTTTCCTTTAAGGGCAAACCACTAAGTTATCCGTAGCCAGAAATACACCATCGGGCAAACTAGGCTGGACTTTTTCATATTTACCCATCTGATGACTGATATGGGTGAGAAATGCTTGTTCAGGTTGAAGTTCTTCAATGAGTTCCAACGCTTGTTCTAGGTTGAAGTGAGAGTGGTGCTCCCGGTGATGAAGCGCATTTAAAACCAAAAATCGGCTTCCCCTGATCTTAGCTTTCTCCTCAGCAGTTATGGATTTCGCATCCGTAATGTACGTAAAATCATCAAATCGAAATCCCAAAACTGGCATTTTGCCATGAGAAACTTCCAGAGGTATTACATGGAGATCGTTAATTTGAAAGGGGGCATCTTTATTAATTGTATTCAGCTGTAAACGTGGTGCTCCCGGGTAAGGGTTTTCTGAAAAAATATAAGCAAACCGTTGCCTCAATTCGGACTGAACTGCAGCTGTAGCGTAGACCGTCATAGCACGTTTTTGACGAAAATTAAAAGGCCTGACGTCATCCATTCCAATGATATGGTCATTATGCTCATGAGTAATCAATAGCGCATCCAATTGCCGAACGCCTTGGTAAAGCATCTGCTGACGAAAATCCGGTCCGACATCCACCACGACCCTGGTTTGATCATGTTCAACCATAATTGAAGTTCGCAGTCGTTGATCACGAGGGTCCCCGGAGGTACAGACGACACAGTCACAGCCTATGACGGGCACCCCTTGCGAAGTACCCGTTCCGAGAAAAGTAATTTTCAAGATTGAAAATGTTATAGTGAATGATAAGCGATAGAGGAAAGATATTGCATACGAATTGCACAACGGTTTATTTCCAAGCTACCGCTCATATAAATTAAGGTTTTGTTGAATCTTCTGAAGAAAGATTTTCTTCTACCAGCTCTTCTTCCTTATCATTTGCTTCAATTTCTTTAACTAATATTCCGTAGAACTCAGCTGACTTTTCGTTTAAAGTCGTGGCATCAACTTCTATTGTTGCCAAAATTTCCAACAAACAATTGATTCTAGCATCCACATCAAAAAACTTATTAATAACAGCAATTTTTCGGTTTTCTACAATGCAATACCCCGATTGGAAGTTACCCCGTTCATAACGAATAACGTATTCAAGCTCCTTCGTAAAAAGGTCTTCCATTTTCTTTAAGGTGTGTTTGGTATATTTAAACATATGCTAAGCGCCTTATTCAATAAAAGTGTATGCTGAACTACAATTCAACGCAGAATTCCACAATAGGTTTTTATATCTTAAAAATAAGCACCTATCTTAAGCAAAGATCATAAAAAGTCTAAACTATATCAGGATAAATTTATAAAATCCTAATCAAAACACCCATTTTGATATTTCAACTACCTCAACCTTCAAATTATGAACAAATATTTCCTACTATTTCTTTCCATCTTTTTTTTTAATGGAATGATTCACGGTCAGCGCTTTAATGCAGGATTAGTCGTGGGTGCGAACTTAAGTCAACTAGATGGTGATATGCATCAAGGGTATAACAAGATAGGTATTCAAATGGGGGCTCGTGCTTCGGTTATCTTTACAGACCGATTTGACGTTAGCACAGGATTGATGTATACGCAAAAAGGAAGTATTTTTGAGAGCAGGAATGTAAAGGAGAAGATTAAATTAAATTATATGGAAGTGCCCATATTAATCAATTATAGGAGCAACTATTTTAAAGAAAAAAAATATTACCGATGGCAGTGGTTTACCGGTGTATCTGTAAGCCGTTTAATTAGTTCTTCTGTAGATGAAAATAAGAATGACGACTTTGACTTCACCGCAATTAACGACTTTTTACAATCTACAGAGTTTAGTCATGTTATTGGTGTTAATTATTATTTTAATCGCCACCTTGCTTTGGGGTTACAAAACTCGATTGCGATCACAAAGGCATATGACGCGAAGGATGATCCAATAGAAGGAAATGATATACGAATCTTAAGAAATTACCTGTTAAATTTTCGTTTATTGTATATGCTATGGTAGCTTTGCCGTTGGTTTATTGGTGTTTACTTAAAGTCTCCTTATGAAAATCATTCCTACTGGTTGCTTATTCTTTTTAGCCTTCTTTTTTTTGTGCCATTCTTGCCAGGCACAGCAACGATTTAAAGCTGGCCTCATCGGCGGATTTAACCTATCACAAATTGATGGAGATAATGCCGCAGGATATGAGCGTATCGGTATGATGGGAGGGGTTCGCGGTGTAGCTATTCTGTCAAATAAATCAGAACTCAGTTTTGAATTACTCTATAGTCAACGCGGTAGCCAGTCTGATCTGGATGTGAAATCAAGTATAAATCCCTTCAAAATTAAACTCAATTATATTGAAGTTCCAGTCCTCTTCAACTACCTGGATTGGGAAATTGAAGATGACGATAAGAACAAGTATTACAAGATGCACTTCACAGGTGGGTTTTCTTATGGACGATTACTCAATGCGGACGTAGAGGATGGGCTGCCAAATTCCGATCTAGATATAATCGCCACTTACTTCAGACAGAACGATGTAAGTATTGTACTTGGGGCAACCTTTTATGCCAACCGGCATCTCGGGTTTACCATGCGCTGGAACCGTAGTCTGATCTTACTTTTTAAAGAAACAGAAGACACACCTAATACCCAAAATAATTTTCTCTCTAAATTCCTTACCTTTCACGCTGTTTACATGCTGTAATTCATGTAATAATCACCCCCTTCTACTTTAAGTTTATAGAATCTGTTGCGATGTCAAATATCAAATCTTATTTAATTTTATTAAACCTTATCTTTTGTTTATTCTTACTTGGTTGTGGAAATAATACTTCTTCAACTTCTCAAGAAACAAAACCTACTTCAGCACAAACAAGTGTGCAGTATCCACCGCTTCCTGTCAATCGCATACGAGAATTGGGCAATAGTACTGTGGTAGATTTCATCTTTTACCAACTCCCAATCAGCATGAATTTAAATGAACCCGGAAGCATTCAGAGGGCCCTTTCCCACCTTTCTTTAAACTCACCTACCCAGTTGAATTGCAAATCTGCCATAGGACGTATTTTCTATCAAAAAGAAGGCGAAACCTTAATTGAGGCGGATATCTTTTTTGAAAAAGGATGTGCCTACCTCATTTTTCTAGAAGATGGAAAAGCCGCTTTTGCCAATAGTCTTTCTCCGGTTGGTATTCAGTTTTTACAGGGCAGTATTCAACAAGCTACCGGTATATTAATAGAACCATAGCCTCCTTTTTCTGTTTTTACCAAAAGCCAATTATGTTTCCCAATTATGCTGTGATTGATTTAGGAACCAATACTTTTCACTTGCTCGTAGTTCAATCTAACGAACATGGTAAATTTATTGAACAACATCGAGAACGCATTTTCGTCAAACTTGCCGATAAGGGAATAACTCGCATCAGCGATCAAGCTTATGCACGTGGGCTTCACGCCATGGTGCGCTTTCGACAGTTATTGGACGAACATCAAGTTGACAACATTAGAGCTATTGGTACTGCAGCGTTGCGCACCGCAAGTAATGGACCAGCATTCATTGCTGATGTTTGGCAAAAAACTAGAATCGGGATTCAACTTATTGATGGCCAGGAAGAGGCCCGCCTGATCCACCTCGGAGTAAACCAAGCCGTAGATATGGAACAGGACAATTCGCTGATTATGGATGTCGGTGGCGGGAGTGTTGAATTCATTATTGCGGATCGAATGGGCGTTAAGTGGGCTGAAAGTTTTCCAATTGGCGTTGCAGTATTGTTCCAGGCTTTTCATACAAATGACCCAATTACGCCCCAGGAAGTACAGGCAATTTTCCGTCATTTAGACCAAATGCTTGTCCCACTTTTTACGGCCTTAGAAAAACACCCAACTACCTCTCTTATTGGAGCTTCCGGCACTTTTGATGTTTTAGAAAATTTGCTTGCTAATAAAAAAGATAGAACAACTAGTGCCCGCGTTGAAATAGATGCCTTTCACCGTCTTTACCAACATTTACTTCCTACATCCTTAGTCAAGCGAAAAGCAATGGCTACCATTCCAGATGATCGCATCGACATGATTATCGTTGCTTTAATCTTGATCGAATATATCATTAAAAAAGCTGATAGTCAGGAAATTATAGTCTCTGCTTATGCTATGAAGGAGGGTATACTCTATGAAATGATTACAGAACAAGTAGATAAAGCATAGACGCTAATTAGCTGTTACAACTTGCTATTCTAATTCAATTAATTATTTTTAGATCACCTTAAAAATATATTTTGATCTATTTGAAATTTTTCTTTAGCTTTACATGAGTTTATAAACTACAATGCAAGAAATTTTTCAAATATTACAATCTCCCTGGGCCATCAAGGCCTTGTTGGCTTCCAGCATGGTGGGTCTTATGTGTGGTGCTTTAGGATGTTTTATTGTCCTAAGGAATATGGCATTGATCGGAGATGCCTTGGCTCATGCAATTTTACCCGGAGTGGTGATTGCTTTTGTTTTGGTTGGCTATAGTACCATTGGCTTTTTCACCGGGGCTGTTTTTGCAGGTTTACTTACTGCAGCAGGAATCACGTGGATACAGCATAATGTTAAAACAAAAAATGATGCTGCGATCGGGATTGTATTTACCGCCATGTTTGCCATTGGTGTAATGGGCATTTCTTATATAAGCAAACAAGGTGGAGTCCACTTGGATTTGAAAGATTTTCTGTTTGGTAATGTCTTAGGTATAAAAGACAGCGATTTATATCTCACTGCAGGAATCATGAGTTATGTACTAATCAGTTTAGTTGTTTTTTACCGCTACCTGTTTGCCACTACCTTTCAACCAGTAATTGCAGAAACTATGGGAATTTCAGTAAAGGTGGTACATTATTACTTGATGTTATTATTGTCCTTTGCCGTAGTCGCCTCACTACAAACTGTCGGTGTTATCCTTGTAGTTGCTATGCTGATCACACCTGCCTCAACAGCATTGTTATTATCGGATCGTTTGAACCGGGTGATTATCATCGCTGCTTTCGTTGGTTTACTCTCTGCTGTATTAGGACTTCTCCTGGCTATCTTATTAGATACTACTCCCGGTCCAGCCATGGCACTAACTGCAACTTTCTTATACTTAATAGCCGTCTTTTTCTCCCCCAAAAAAGGACTTATATTTAGTTATTATCACCGCACTCGACAACGCAGACGTATTCAGCTAGAAGATACCCTTAAACAGGCATTACAGCTACAAGAAAGAGGAATACTTTCGCTTCATCAATTATTAGATCGATTAGGGTTTAACGGTGCCGTTTTAGAGAAAAATATCAAAAGGCTTGCTTCACGTCAACTCATTAAACGAGATGGGGATTCCTTACAGCTGACAGAACAAGGCATGCAAGAAGCTTCCCGGCTGGTGCGGGCGCATCGTCTTTGGGAAACCTTTCTTGTGAAGGAAATGGGACTTACGGAAGAGCAAATCCATGAAGATGCGGAAAAATATGAGCACTTGCTAACAGATGAATTACTAGACGAAGTAGATCAATCCTTAGGATATCCGCGTATTGATCCACACGGTTCTCCAATACCAGGAAAAAGGAATTGAAAACTAATCAATAAATCGTTTCATTAAGCCCTTATAGGCATCGATTCGACGATCTCGAAAGAAAGGCCAAATCCGACGCACTTCCTCCGTTCGTAGTTTGTCTATTTCAACAACCTGGCTTATCGCTTCATCCGCCGGAGCAGTGTAGAGGAGCTCGCCTTGGGGTCCAACGACAAAACTCTGCCCCCAAAACTGTATTCCTTTTGTCATCCCACTCCAATCCGGTTCAAATCCGACGCGGTTTACGGTAACTACCGGCAAACCATTAGCCACGGCATGCCCACGCTGGATTACTTGCCAGGCATCGAATTGACGTTTTTGTTCTGCAATATCATCACTGGTTTCCCAGCCAATCGCAGTTGGATATATCAATATTTCAGCTCCCGCGAGGGCCATCAATCGTGCCGCTTCCGGATACCATTGATCCCAACAAACTAAGACGCCTAGTTTTCCAATTGACGTATTGATTGGTTGAAACCCTATATCACCTGGAGTGAAATAAAATTTTTCGTAATAAGCTGGGTCGTCTGGAATATGCATTTTGCGAAAAATTCCTGCGATACTCCCATCTTTTTCAAATACAACTGCTGTGTTATGATAAATACCAGGCGCTCTTTTTTCAAACAAGGAAGTGACTAAAACAAGTTGATGTAACTTAGCTGATTCTGCAAAGCGATCTGTTGTCGGTCCGGGAATTGCTTCTGCCAAATCAAATTGTTCAGTTTCTTCTACTTGGCAAAAATAGCGGCTACAATGCAACTCCTGCAATACGACTAAATTTGCACCTTCCTTAGCACAGTTGGCAATTGCAGCTAAGCTATCTTGAATATTTTCCTCAACAGAACTCCCTTTAGCCTGTTGTATAATACCGACCTTTAATTTATTCATGATGACCAAATATTTTTAACCTCAGCTGGATATTGCATGCTAACACAGTGAAGTGAGCCGTGTTGCTGAATCAATGCCTGACAATTTACGCCCACTACTTTTCTATCCGGGAATATCTTTCGTAAAGTATTCAGCGCAAAAGCATCCTTTGCCTGCCCGTAAATAGGTACAAGTACTCCTCCATTTAATATAAGAAAATTGGCATAAGTGGCCGGAAGACGATGACCATCTTTTGCAAAAACAGGATCAGGAAGTGGAAGTGGAATAAGCTGGTAATCATCTCCTTGAAGCGTCTTCAACATTTGTAGCTCTTCTTCCATTCTACGCAGTGCTGAAAAGTGAGCATCCTGGGGATTATCACATTGCACATAAGCAATAGTATTTGTATTACAAAATCTGGCCAGGGTATCAATATGCGCATCAGTATCATCACCAATCAATTGCCCGTGATGAAGCCAAAGTATCCGCTTAACTCCGAAAATATCTGCTAGTTTTTGTTCCAATTCAAGTTTGCTCAGGTGGGGATTACGATTTTTAGACAACAGGCATTTAGTAGTCGTAAGTATAGTACCTTGTCCATCACTATCAATACTACCCCCTTCGAGAATCAACCCAATAAGCCGTCGTGGAGTTTCACTAAATATACCCATCTCATGCAAGCGTCCTGTTAGAAGATTGTCCTCATCCGCCGGGAATTTAAGTCCCCAACCGTTAAAACCAAAATCAAGTAGAACAGCTTTATTATTTTCTATGATAGTAATTGGCCCATGATCACGCGCCCAGCTGTCATTTGAAGGTTGTTCAACAATATAAAGAGGAAAGTGGTTACTAGCTGAAAAAAATGATTGAACGGCTTCTTTGGAATAAGCCACGAGCAACACTGGTTGAAATTGTAATGCTGCTTCTACAATTTGAACAAAACAATCACGAGCACCCTCCCAATCTGTTGCCCAATCACTTTCCGGTTGTGGAAAAGTAAACTGTACCAGAGATTGGTTTTCCCATTGGGCTGGCAAACGTCTATCCATAACTTTTGCTAAGCTTCAGGATCAGAATCAGAATCAGAATTCAGCTCATTATCGGCTTCTCCGTCCCCCATTTGTTTATTATCGTGTAAACGGTTAAATAAATGGTTCAGTCGGTACATCTCATCGAGCGTATCATCGGTGTAAAGATTAAATTCAGGAATACGACGGACTTGCTTGCGAAGACGATGAGCAAACAATTGCTTCAAACGAAAATGCTGCTTTTCGAGCAAGAGCATGACAGCTTGCTTATTTTCCGTATTATAAATGCTGAGATAAATTTTTGCTAAAGAGAGGTCCGGAGACATCTTGACGGAAGTTACTGTCACCAATACTTCACTACTATAGATATATCCTCCTTCCTGCTGTAGCACTAGACCAAAATTACGTTTGACCAATTCTGCTAATTGTCGTTGTCGCTTACTTTCCATTATTGGACGATTTTTGCAAATATAAACAGTTTATACGCGGCTCGAATAAATAATTCCTGATTTCAACTGAATTGAAGAGAAATTACTTGTAATCTTATCCCTTATAAAGTCAATATTAATTAATTTCAATTATCTGTATGATTTAAAACTCATTTTACACCTAAATCAAAACAAATTCTTTTATTTTCCACTAGGGTTCTTTAATTTTGTCCTCTAAAAACTTCAAATACTCTTTTGCCAGCACTAACAAACATACTTGAAACTCCGATTGAATACCTTAAAGGTGTCGGCCCAACCAAGGGCGACTTATTGAAAACCGAACTAGGCATATTTACGTTCCGTGATTTGTTATTTCATTTCCCTTTTCGTTACATTGATAAAACACGGTTCCACAAAATTCGCGATGCTCAGGAAAATGAAAGTGTACAGTTAAAAGGTGTACTTAGGCGGCTTGAAAGTGTTGGGAACGGTCGAAAACGGAGACTGGTAGGTACTTTTAGAGATGATAC
>CBDUIU010000040.1:0-12658 GCA_965367335.1 uncultured Saprospiraceae bacterium | reverse complement strand
TGAACAACATACCTTTGTTTCCATAGAGCAGGTCTTCATAATTCCATAATTGACCATTCCGTTCTGCTTCTCTGAACAAATCGACCTGTGCAGCATATTTAGAGTTAAGCACTCTGTCTTCGGTAAACGTACGTACGCCCAGCGGATTCAGCATTTCCTGCCAACCCACAGACTGGCCGATGTGAATTTTCGTTTTACCGGCCTGCCCTCTTTTAGTCGTAATGATAACAACGCCACCTGAAGCCCTGGAGCCGTATTGTGCAGCCGCAGATGCTCCTTTAAGAATCTCAATGGTTTCGATGTCATTTGGATCAATATCCGCCAGCCGATTAGAAGGGTTCTCCTGGTCAAAAGTGGAGCTACCACCACCGGCTGCCTGAGAAACAATATTTAAGCCGGCGGCCACAGAGGAGTTATCAATATAGACACCATCAATAATAAATAATGGTTGGGAAGACCCACCGATGGAAGTAGCTCCACGGAGTTTGATCCCCAAGCCACCACCTGGTGCACCGGAATTGGCGGTAATATTGGCCCCGGTAAATTTTCCGTACAAGGCTCTGTCCGTTGTCGTAGGAACAGCGATCCCTGAAATCTCGTTTGCCGGGATGGAAGCAACGGCATTGGCAGCATTGGCCCTTTTTACGGAAGATGCTAAACCAGTAACGACTACTTCGTCGAGGGTAGTAGGCGAATCTTTCATAGTGATATCCAGCGTACTTGTAGTGGCGGTTACCTCTCGGGTAACAGATGCATATCCTGTGTAAGAAAACTCCAGGATAGCCGGATCACTGGGGACGGATACCCGATAGTCACCGTTAAAATTTGTGACGGTACCCGTCGCAGTGCCTTTTACAATAATGGATACCCCAATCAGTGGTTCTCCGTTAGCATCGGTTACGTTACCATTAATGGTAAACTGAGCCATGATACTTTGCGCACTAATAAATAAGAGCAAAATAAGCAAATGGCTTTTTGTGAAATCTCTCTTCATGATTTGTGATTATGGATTAATAAAAAAATTGTCGGGGATGACATATTAATCCAATCACATTTAGCAGCTTGGTTTTTAGTTTATAGATCAGAAAATGATCTGCTGCCAATAGAAATGAAAGCACCAATGTGCAGTTGGTGTAAGAATATAACGGTGGAAAGAAAAAGAACGCGGCTTTTGATCTGGAATTTGTTTTAATCTGACTTGTTTCCAAGCAGCATAATCAAAACGCCAAAGGGAAGAAGCAAAGACAAACCAAATATGGATTCATAGTAGAGGGGCAAGAAACCCACCGCCGCCCAAAGCAAAGTGCCTTGTCCGAAGAGTAATAATTCGCTTAGAATAAATCCTGTAAAAAAGGTAAGGAGGCCGATCACTACCCATTTGGATTTAATTTTTAAAACATTAGTGGCGACACCAAACCCAAAGAGGAAGTGGCTGATAGTGCCCAGAAGGATCAAATGGATAAACCCAATAACAAAGTTACGGATAGTGTAACCAATGGTGCCAATATAGGGTACAACGACAGCAGTTTGAATGATGATCTTTATGGAAAAACAAAAAAGGCGACTTTAAATAATAAGAGACTTTTTGGTGAGAACTGTTGCCGGATTGCCGGATAGATTTTTTGTAAAAGAAAAAAGAAAAATATCAGTGAGATCAGTTGGATACTCACGCCAACGCCATTGATCGCAAAGAGGATCGGGAGTGGGGTGGACCAGGTCACGGCCAAAAAATAAGTGAGGAAACAAGAAACGATCAGCGTATAAAAAAAGTAATTTAAATACTTTGCCGAAATTGAAATCGTATTATTTTCTAACAAACGGAAAAATAGTGCCAGTGCAGCAAAGATAAACCAGCCATTGAATTGGAAGTGTAAGAAAAATTGGATCATGGCATAATATAAGGCGGAGCCCTGTTTGCCCATTGCGGTGATAGGACCAAGCGACCATAGGGCTAAGGTGGAAACGACCATGAAAATTAAAGCCATTTTGGCGAAACGAACAGAAGGTAGAGCAGCTGTTGTTTTATGTTTAAGATCCTTGAAAAAACGATAGGTAAAAGCATAACTACATAATATATGCAGGGTGGAGAAAGAAATAGACCAAGTAGCATAGCCCTGCAAAGGAAATGCGATTAACATTCCAATTACGGAGATTTGAGTCACCCAAAAGAGCCAACGATAAAATTTTTGTTGCTGTTGAGCCTTATCCAGAAATGCTAAAATGAAAAAAGCGTAAAAGGCGAGATAGACCCAGCCAAGCATTGCGGTATGTGAGTGCGCGTGTAACACGTAACTGAAATGTAACCAGCTAACCTCACTAACAAATGCATAGCGCATCAGCACGCCCAGGCAGGCAGCGACAAACAGGTTAAAGAGAGCGACCCCAAACCATTGCTTTGTCATAACTAGATATTGAATTTATTGGATGAGAAGGAGGGGCAAAACAGTAGAAAGGATGGAAAGGGTAAAAGGGTGGAAAACGAATTTCACCCCCTTTTACCTCTTCTACTTTCTTTCAACTGTTCAACTGCTTTAAGATTGCTTACTTACTGTCATTTTCATACATAAACTCTAACACATTCCTGGCATCATCAGCAGTTAGGTTTTGGTTAGGCATACGTACCAGACATTCCTTTAATTGTGCCTGAGCAGCAGGATCTTCAGCCAACATGACATCTACGTTGGTGATCATGTTCATGATCCACTCCGGTTTACGTCTTTCAGTGACACCTGCCCAACCAGGACCCACAACGCGTTTGTCGGTCAGTTTATGACAAGCGGAACACTTCATCTCATAGACGCCTTTTCCTTTGCTCGCCATGGAGGCGTCGAGCGGATCATTTAATTCTACGTTTTTAAACTCGCCAACACCCTTACCGTCGTCAGCAGGTTCTTCAGCGACCATGGGTTTAGCCTTAGTTTTTGGAGCGTTGGAATCACCGGACTCCGGACTACCGCCGCAAGCGATAAAAAATAAAGCCAAAAAGAAGAATAACATATTTTTTTTCATAATGCAATTGTTTGTTTATGGATGGTAATATACAAATTTCATTTAAATTTTAAATTTTTCTCTTTCGGTTAGAATAGCCAGTTCTCTGATCGTCTGTCGTTTCAATTGATAGTCCAGCCCTGATTTAAAAGCTTCGTACTGATTATGTAAGGGACATGGGTTTCTGGCCGAACAAACAGACAAGCCCAGGACACATTTTGAAAATACATCTTTCCCTTCAAAGCAGATAATGACATCTAATAATGAATTTTCTTTGTTTTCTTCAGACAAATAAAATCCACCCCTTGGGCCTTTTGCCGAGGATATCAAATTATTTTTTGCCAACTGTTGTAGCACCTTTGCCAGAAAATGCCTGGGAACATCTAAGGCATCAGTGATATGCTGTACACCCAGTTTTTTATCCTTACTTCCTTCAACAGCTAAATATAAAACAGCGCGCATGGCGTAGGTGGCAGCTTTTGAAAACATAGTCCCGGATATTATGGGTTTAAAGTACAATAAAAGACAAGAATATCTTTTTTTAGTTTTTTTTAAAGAGAGAGCCCGAGTCTATTTAAAAATACTTTTTTCAAAGAATGGCGTAAATATCCAATAAATTCAGAAACCATTATGGTGATTAAAATCAACTATAGGTGGTGATTTTAATCATTTAACAAAATGGTAAGAAGTATTCTCTTTGCACAAAAGAAGATAAACGAGTCTTTTATTATTCCTTTTAGAATGTTTTAAATCAACCAATACGATAAAATTAAAATCAGTCATCATGAAGAAAAATTATGGATCACCAATTATTGCATTAGTTACGCTTGTAGCACTAAGCTTTTCCATGTTACTTAGCTGTGGCACATCACCTGCAGGAGCAGGTCAAGGTGACAAGGGTGCACTATCAGGTGACGTTGCCTCCCAGGTTTATGTTCCTCCCGGGGAATATGACGAATTTTACGCATTTATGTCTGGTGGATTCAGCGGACAGATAGGCGTTCACGGTTTACCTTCCGGTCGTTTGCTAAAGGTCATTCCGGTATTTGCAACAGATGGTGAAAAAGGCTATGGTTTTAACGAAGAAACCAAACCCATGCTAAATACCTCCCACGGTTTTGTTCCCTGGGATGATGCTCACCACCCGGAACTATCACAAACTAACGGTGAAACCGACGGTCGTTGGATTTTTATCAATGGAAATAATACCCCCAGGATTGCCCGAGTTGACCTGAGTGTTTTTGAAACCGTAGAAATTATTGAAATTCCGAATAGTGGTGGTAATCACAGTTCACCATTTACAACGGAAAATACGGAGTATGTCGTAGCAGGTACCCGCTTTAGTGTTCCTTATCCACAAAAGGATGTGGCCATTGATAGTTATGCCGAAAACTTCAAAGGAATGCTATCCTTTATTAGTGTAGGTAAAGAAGGAGAGATGGATGTGGCCTTTCAGGTATTGTTGCCAGCCTTTGATTATGACCTGGCGCACTCCGGTAAAGGAAAGTCACATGGTTGGACCTTTTTTACCACTTATAACACCGAGCAAGCATCCACTTTGTTAGAAGTGAATGCTTCGCAAAATGATAAAGACTTCATTGCGGCGATTAACTGGAAAAAAGCAGAGGAGTATATTAAGCAAGGAAAATTCAAAGAAATCCCTGCTAACTATGCCCACAATGTGTACGATGAAAAAACACACTCTGCGACTTCAACGATGAAGAAGAAAGTGAAAGTGCTCCTTCCTTCCGAATGCCCTGGTCTGGTTTATTTCTTACCAACACCTAAATCTCCTCACGGCGTGGATGTAGACCCCACAGGTGAGTACATTGTTGGTAATGGTAAATTATCCGCTAATTTGACCGTTCACTCTTTTACCAAAATGCAGGAAGCCATTGCGAACAAATCATTTGAAACAGAAGTCGCGGGTATTCCGGTATTAAAATTTGAAGAGATTGTTGCGGGTGAAGTTAAGGATGCCGGCTTAGGCCCATTGCACACCGAATTTGATAATAAAGGTAATGCGTATACTTCTTTCTTCATTACTTCTGAAGTGGTGAAATGGAAGGTAGGTACCTGGGAAGTACTAGACAAAGCATCCACTTTTTATTCTGTAGGTCACTTAATGATTCCTGGAGGTGATTCTAAAAAACCAGAAGGTAAGTATATGGTTGCCTTGAATAAGATCACCAAAGATCGTTATTTACCAACAGGCCCGGAGCTGTGTCACTCTGCTCAACTTTACGATATTTCCGGTGATAAAATGAAACTTTTATTGGACTTTCCGACTGCTGGTGAGCCGCATTATGCTCAAGCGATCTCAGCTGACCGAATCCTACCCAATATTAAGAAATTTTATCCTATCGAAGAAAATGAGCACCCTTTCCGCACGATGGGTGAAAAAGATGCTCGAGTCGAGCGATCCGGAAATATTGTCCATGTTTACATGACCTCAATCCGAAGCCATTTTGCCCCGGATAACATTGAAGGTGTCAAGGTAGGTGATAAGGTGTATTTTCACCTGACTAACTTAGAACAAGACTGGGACGTACCGCACGGATTTGCCGTCATGGGTGCCAATACCGCTGAGTTGCTGGTGATGGGTGGACAAACAGAAACGCTACTCTGGGAGCCAAAGAAAGAGGGCGTCTATCCATTCTACTGTACTGACTTCTGCTCTGCTTTACACCAGGAAATGCAAGGTTATATTCGAGTATCACCAATGAATTCAGACGTAAAGATCGCCTGGCGATTGGGTGAAGATGAAGAATTGTAATTGAATGAAAAAGAGTTGTTTTGAAGGGTAGGGGGTAGGTTTATGATTTATAATAGTTAACTCCCTAAATTCCTTCAAAACAACTTTTTTTCAAAACGTAAAAATACCGCTTAACAAGCACCAATAATGAAAAATTTATCGAGAGTTCTGATGGCTTTAGCGGCCATTGCGCTACTGGCATTGTTTGTTTTCCCCATGTGGCAAATCACCTTGGTTGCACCACAATATCCTGAGGGGGTTACCTTGCATATTTGGATTAATAAGATCGGTGGGGATAGTCCGAGTACTTTACAAAATATCAATATTCTGAACCACTATATTGGTATGAAATATATTGAACCGGAAAGTATTCCAGAGTTAAAATATTTTCAATATATCATTTTGGCTATGGTTGCATTGGGATTGATTGCCGCAGCTAGTGGTAAACGACAATTATACCTGGCATGGACCATCCTGTTAATTCTCCTATGTATTGCCGGTATCTATGACTTCTACTTATGGGAATATGATTATGGGCATAACCTCAGTGATACTGCACCGATAAAGGTTCCAGGCATGGTCTATCAACCACCACTGATCGGTGAAAAATATCTGCTGAATTTTTTAGCTAAATCTTATCCTCATATCGGAGGTTGGTTTGTCGGCGTGTCAATAGTGTTAGGAGGCTTAGCGTATATGGTTACTAAAAAAAAGAAGAAGAATGAGACAATTAACACTTAGTCTGATAACAGTATGCTTGTTAGTTGCCTGTACTCCAGCGCCAAAGCCGATCAACTACGGGTCTGACAAATGCGATTTTTGTATGATGACGATTGTTGATCCAAGGTTTGGAGCGGAAGTGGTGACGGATAAAGGTAAAGTATTCAAGTTTGATGCGATTGAGTGTATGGTGAATTATGTACAGGAGCAACCAAGCCAGGCTTTTGCCTATTTGTTGGTCAATGATTTTGAAAAACCATCCGTATTGGTGGATGCAGAAAATAGTCATTATTTGATCTCGGAGCAGGTTCCTAGTCCTATGGGAGCCCATCTCTCCGCTTACCAGGAAGCCGCCACTGCCGAATCAGTAAAGACAGAGAAAGGCGGACAGGTTTATAGTTGGAAAGAATTACAGGAACACTTTCGTACTAAAGCCGGGTCGGCGAATTGAAGGATATCCCCCAAAGTTGTTCTATAAATAAACTTATTTTAAAACATAAAAACCACATCATGAAAAATAAACTTTTCCCTCTTCTTTTCTTATGCGTAATTTTCCTGCTAGGCTCTTGTGCACAACCAGCAGATTCAGGAACTGATTCTTCTTCTCCGGCAACTACGCCAAGTAATGAAGTCAAAGGTCAGTCTCTCGTTCAAGATGATGCATCCGCTAAGAATGTCTTACAAGTTGCTATTGGATCAAAAGATCATACTACTTTGGTAGCTGCAGTTCAAGCTGCAGGGCTGGAGGATGTCCTCGTCAATGCAGGACCGCTTACGGTCTTTGCACCAACTAATGCCGCCTTTGAAAAACTCCCCGAAGGAACTGTGGAAAACCTGTTGAAACCGGAGAACAAAGCCACCCTGGCCCGGATCATCAAATACCATGCATCACCCGGGAAGTACATGGGCAACTTACTAAAAGATGGCCAGCGCTTATATCAGGCTAGTGGTCACTATGTCAAAGTAAAGAAAGAAGGAGATAAAGCTTCCATTGAGGGGGCTAATATTCTAGGGACTGTAGAGGCGTCGAATGGTGTAGTACACGTTGTCGACGCGGTTTTATTACCTCCTGAAGGATAATTAATCGAGTGTTTTTCAATGCAGTGATGTGACGAGTACACCGTACTCGTTGCGTCCCTGCGTACTAAAATAATAAAAGCAAGCATGCGCAGCTATCTCATTGGCCTTATCATCACAATTTTTTTCTGCCAAAATATTTTTGCCATTACCCTGGAGGTATGTCAGGAATGTGTATATAAAACCTTGACCGCAGCCCTCGAGGATGCGACCGATGGGGATGTGATTACCGTTCAGTCGGGTTTATATAAAGAAGGGAATATTCAAATCAATAAGTCGATCCACCTTAAAGGGATCAATTACCCGATATTTGATGGAGAAGATACAACTGAGATTTTCACCGTCACTGCAAATGACGTAACAATTGAAGGGCTGCAGATTCAAAATGTAGGGACTAGTTACCTGGAAGATCGCGCGGGTATCCGGGTGTTTAAGGTGAAAAATTTCACGATCAGAAACAACCGGCTGTATAATACTTTTTTTGGAATTTATTTGGCGAAATCAGCGGATGGCCGGGTAGAGCATAATGAAGTTGTAGGTAATGCCATAAATGAAATGTCTTCCGGAAATGCCATTCATCTATGGCATTGTAAAAGGATAAAAATAAAAGACAATACCGTGCGGCAACATCGGGACGGTATTTATCTGGAGTTTGTCGATCAAAGCCAAATTCACAGTAACCTCAGTGAAGATAATCTCCGTTATGGATTACACTTTATGTTTTCCAATGATGACGATTATTTCAACAATGTTTTTCGCAGAAACGGAGCTGGAGTTGCTGTCATGTTTTCCAAGAAGATCAACATGTGGGAGAATACCTTTGAATTGAATTGGGGGCGGGCATCTTATGGTTTATTACTAAAAGAGATCTATGATGCCGAAATTAAAAACAATATATTTTCGGAAAATACGATCGGCATCTATGTAGAAGGATCTACCCGGGTGAATTATACAAAGAACCAATTCGATCGAAATGGATGGGCCATTAAAATCTCGGGAGGCTGTGTTGATAATAAAGTCCAGCAGAATAATTTTGTGGCCAATACTTTTGATCTTTCTCTGAATAGTGCTACGGGCAGTAATTCTTTCAATGGCAATTACTGGAGTGAGTATACCGGCTATGATCTCAATAGGGATGGCATAGGAGATGTACCCTATCGCCCGGTCAAGCTATTTAACTTTGTTGTCAACCAAACTCCGGAAACTATTGTCCTGCTACGTAGCCTGGTAGTGGATCTGATTAATTTTTCGGAAAAAGTAAGTCCGGCATTTACACCCAAAAATGTAGTAGATGACCAACCGGTAATGAAAATGATCCAGTTTTAAAATACGATTATAAATCAATACGAATGAAATACCTAAAATCTATATTCCTTATCTTGTTTGCCTTGTTGAGTTTTCATCAGGGGAAGGCACAATGCAGTGATGGCAGTGATGACTGTAGCCACAGTTGTTGTAATACGGAGGAATGGAATGTATTGCGCCCGGATGGGATAGCGCCTATTGGTATCATGGGCGATCATTACCACCATAGAAAAGGATGGATGTTGTCTTATAATTTCATGCAAATGAATATGCGGAATAATTATCAGGGAACTGATAAAATTTCTACCGCTACCGTTCACGAAAGCTATATGGTCTCGCCCACAGATATGCAAATGCGTATGCACATGGTTGGAATAATGTATGCTTTTACGGACAATTTCACGGTCATGGGAATGTTGCCAATGGTGGAAAATGAGATGAGCATGGTCAATCGTACCGGCATGGCTTTTTCTACCCGGGCTAGTGGCGTGGGGGATGCCAAGCTTAGCTTCATCCTCGGGTTGAAACGTTTTAACAAACAATCCCTTCATTTGAATGCAGGGTTGATCCTGCCCACGGGTAGCATCACGGAAAGAGATAATACACCGATGCAGGAACAAGCAAAGCTTCCTTATCCTATGCAATTGGGTAGCGGTACCTGGGGAAGTACGTTTGGCCTGACCTATACCGGCCAGGCGTCCAACATCTCCTGGGGAGCTCAACCTATGGTGTATCTGCGACATGGGGAGAACCCGGAAGGCTATACCCTGGGTAATCAGTATCGGCTCAACGGCTGGGTGGCTTATCGTCTAAACAACTGGCTGAGCTGTTCTTTCCGTTCTGAAGGTGTCGCAGTGGAATCTACCAGTGGCCAGGATGATGAATTGAATCCAATGATGGCCCCAACTGCGGATATTACGAATACTGGAAGCACCGGGCTGAATAGCAGTCTTGGATTAAATGTGTATATTCCCAAGGGTAAGCTACAAGGGCTTCGTCTCGGGTTTGAATATACACGTCCTCTTTACTACGATGTTGATGGGATTCAAATGCGTCCGGATGATATACTAACAATGGGGGCAAAAATTGATTTTTAATTTTTACACTTAAGGTTATCCCCGATCTGTTCACTTTTTTCACCTTACTACTAACAATATGATCTCAATAAGCAATATTCATAAGTCCTTCGGTAAAAACAATGTACTAAAAGGCATTGACCTGAACTTTACGACACCCCGTATCACGGCGGTGCTGGGGCCAAATGGTTCCGGGAAGACCACCTTGATTAAATGTCTGCTCGGCATGGTTATTCCGGACCGGGGCCAGATTGAGGTAAACGATATCAATATTAAGAACAACTGGGCTTATCGCAATGAGATCGATTACTTGCCACAGATCGCGCGGTTTCCTGAAAACCTACGCGTGAGTGAACTGTTGTCAATGATTAAGGACTTACGGAAAAAAGAAGCAAATGACCAGCCACTGATAGAATTGTTTGAGCTGGAACCTTTTTTAGATAAACGGCTGAGTAACCTTTCCGGTGGTACCCGGCAAAAAGTAAATATTGTGTTGGCGATGATGTATGATAGCCCTATTATTATCATGGATGAGCCAACAGCCGGACTGGACCCGGTGGCGATGATTAGTTTGAAAAAGCTGATCCGGGAAGAGAAAGAAAAAGGTAAGACCATCTTGTTTACCACACACATTATGAGTTTGGTAGAAGACCTGGCTGACGAAGTGATCTTCTTGTTAGAAGGGAAGATTTATTTCCGAGGCAGTTTGCCGGAGCTACTGGAACAGCAATCAGCTCCGAATATTGAACAGGCTATTGCCAACATCCTTCGCAAGAAAAAACCAGTAGCGGAAACCTCAGCTTTACTAACACCTTCAATTGCTATTTGATATGCTCAAGATACTTAAATACAGTTTTTATGACCTGGCGCGCAGTCGCTGGATCTATGCTTACTTTTTATTTTATGCATTATTCACGTTGGCTTTGATGCTGTTGATTGGGAATCACTCCAAAGTCGTCTTGTCTTTGATGAATGTCATTCTGATCCTCTGCCCGCTCATTGCTACGGTCTTTGGCGTTATGTATTACTATAACTCCCGGGACTTTACCGAGCTACTCTTAGCCCAGCCTATCCGAAGGGTCTCTATCTTCTGGGGCCAGTATTTAGGTATGGCGATTTCCTTGACAGTTAGTTTATTGTTAGGAGTTGGTCTGCCCTTTATTTTTTACGGAGTGTTTACTTCTGGCGCCCTGGGACAGCTTTTGATGCTAATGTTAGTCGGTACCTTATTGACCTTTATCTTTTCGGCCATTGCTTTTTTTATTGCACTGCGCAACGAAAATCGAATTAAAGGATTTGCGTATGCAATTGGAGCTTGGTTATTATTTGCTGTCATTTATGATGGTTTATTTTTACTATCGCTGGTTATCTTTCAGGATTATCCGCTGGAAAACTATGCACTGGGAGCCAGCCTGTTGAATCCGATTGACCTGTCTCGAATATTGATTTTACTTCAATTGGATATTTCCGCTTTATTGGGTTATACGGGCGCCGTTTTTGAGCAATTCTTTGGATCTGCCATGGGGATTGGAGTGGCCTTTAGCCTGTTACTAGCCTGGGTAGTTTTACCTGCCTGGGGGATTAAGTATTTTGCAGGAAGAAAAGATTTTTAAAAGGGCAAAGGTGGGTAGGTAAAAAATAGTAGATAGACAAGGAAAAATACGTAGCCTCGAATGAAATAATTTTTAGTGCCTCAATTTTTGGGAGAAAAGCGGATAGAATTGCTTGTTTCACAGTATAAATTTTCTAAAAAACAGGAGATTATTAATTATATTGGCAAAAGCGGTAATGGGGATGTAGCTAAACCCAAATATCATGAGAGCTATTATTGTTGATGACGAACTCCAAAGTCATCTGGTCCTAAAAGATTTACTTGCCAAAAACCATCCTGAAGTTGAAATCGTAGCTACGGGAGAAAGTGTGGCAGAAGGCTTGTATCTTATTCGCAAGCACGAACCGGATGTTGTGTTTTTAGACATTGAAATGCCCGACGGAACCGGTTTTGAACTATTAGAGCAATTGGAAGAAAAAGACTTTCAGGTTATTTTCATTACCGCTCATAATGAATACGCGATTACGGCCATCCGTTTTGAAGCCCTGGATTACCTGCTCAAACCCATCATTGCCAGCGAGCTCAAAGAGGCTTTAAGAAGGGTGAAAAAAAAGCTAAGAGAAAATATTTCTAAAGAACAGATTCAAAACTTAATAGATACCTTTAGTAATCAAGGTATTAAGAAATTGCCTACCCGAATTGCCATTTCCACTTCAGAAGGAATATTGTACCAGCAGATAAAAGATATTATCCGACTGGAGGCACAACAAAGCTATACCAGGTTTCATATTCAAAATCATAAAAATATTCTCGCCTCTGTTAATATCGGCGAGTACGCAGAGCAGTTTAAAGTCTATCGTGAATTTAGGCGAGCACATCGCTCCCATCTTGTCAATTTAAACTTCGTGAAAAAATTCGTCAAATCAGACGGTGGCTATCTGGTGATGCAAGATGGATCTACCGTCAATGTGTCCCGCCACAACCGCGATGATCTATTAGAGGGGTTGGGCGGTTTGTAGCACCTTTCGTCAGAGTCTGGGTTTTTATTTACCTCTAACAAACAAATTGGGTCACTGAAATAAATCATTGGTGTATTGGATGATGGTTTTCGTGAAGTGAAAGCAGGTGCTCGTTGATTCGCCCTTGGAGGATGGATTTGGGGAGGTATATTTAAGCGCGTATACG
>CBDUIU010000039.1:0-12699 GCA_965367335.1 uncultured Saprospiraceae bacterium | reverse complement strand
AAAACAGCACTAAAAATATACTTTCTAACGCAGATTCCGGCAAAATCATCTGGATTTGTGCAATGAAGCGGCATTTCGTCGCCCGGCAGGTAGAAATTTAAAAGGAAAACTATCGTATTGGGTAGGCAAAGACAAGTTAATGCTGAATAGAGGGAGCACCCTCTCGAACTACGCGCCAACCTGAGCTGGTGGCAATGAAATCAATCAATTCGATCAAATCATTGCCTTGCTCACGAGCGGAATCAATGAGCTCACTGGTCAGGGCGAGTTGCCGAATTTTAGCTTGAGCACCTTTATCAATCTTGACGTAGTCATTGCTGTTTAGAGGGCGAAACATGCTGGATTGGTTATCAAACTCACTGACAAAGTGTTCAATAGCAAGAATATCCGGCTCGGGAATGTTGCTGATCGTCAAGGTGTGGGTCAGTTCATTGGCTTCGATCTTCATTTGATCCAGATCATATCCAACCAGCACTTTAGCTTGAATACGCAGTTTGGCTACTTTACGAGGGAGCAGCGCATCAAAGTTAAAAAAGGGTCCAATAAAAAAAGGGGCTTCAGGCTCATTATAATTATAGTATTCCACAAAATGACCTTCTACCGTAACGAGCTTGGTCACCTTTTTTATCTGTTCAAGTAAAACGGTGGATTGTTCTATCGGTTGAGTCATTTTTGCCGTATAAATACTGTTGGCAACCCACATCCCTGCAAGGAAGACAAGAAGTATAGCAATCGCAACAAGAATTCCTTTTTTCATAGTTGACTCATTTAACTTTTCTATCCTTTTTTCTTTGCTTTAAAGTTATTCATTCCACCACAGATGGCGTAGTTTTTTCGACGACTTCCAAAATCTTTTCCTTTTCTTCATACCCCAATGATTTCAGTACATTCACATTTACTATAAACACCAAACCCAATAAGGCTGGCAGGATTAAATTTAATAACCACAAACCAAAAGTGGCAGCAAGAATACTGAGTTCGTTAGCGCCGTAGAAGCCCCAAATATGCAGGGCTACTTTTCCCCGGACTAATAGGCCCATTAATGGAGGTAGCGGTATACTGGTTTGGAGTAAAAAAATAGTCGCTATGCAAGTTAGACCATTTACCAAACCGATCTCAATCCCAAAATAGCGAATCATTAGATAATATTGTGAGGCATAGGTCAGGTAGCGGAGAAAAGCATAGAGTAGAACCTTTGCAAGGGTAGAAGATTGATAATTGCGGAGCAGTACGAGGTCTTTAGCAAAGCGACGAAGGTAATGGATAAAAGGCAGCCTCCGGGCAATGGGAATGACAAGGTCAATATTAAAAAAACCAAAGAATAATAAACCAACTAAGACAATGCCCAGGAATACAAGTGCACCCAGTACCGGAATATCCATAGGTAAATGGAGATAAGCAAAGGCGATCAAACCCATCAACCCTAAGCCTAGCAATACTAACAATTGGCTAAAACTACCTACCAGCGTTGCAATTACACCTTTCCAGTTGTTCTTAGCTCGTACAAAAAGGATACGCCCCCCATATTCACCGATACGATTAGGCGTGAAAATAGAAAAAGTAACACCACCAAGGACCGTTCGGAAGCCCTGCCAAAAGCTCATTGGTTCAAAACGTTGGGAGAGTTGACGCCACTTCCCGGTTTCAAAAGCCCAGTTGACGGGCATTAGCAAAATGGCTATGATTAGCCAGGGAGCTTGTGTCCAGTTCAGCTGGGCGATGAAAGTTGCCCAAAGCTCAGGAAGGTCATCTTTGGTTAATATTTCCTGATAGAGAACCCAGAGCAAGGCCAATACAACCAATAGTTTAATCAGTGGGTTGAGTACCTTTCGATATTTATTAATATTTAAAAGTAATGTACCGATAGTGAATGATGATTTGTGCGCTTGCCGAATAGTATTAACACCAAAATAGATAGCGGTGTTTGGGGCGACTGCAAATATATCATTACTTTCTTTAATGAGTAAAATTGATTTTGTTGTTACCAGGCTAAAATCAATTATCTTTGTTGTAATGAAAAAAACTACGGACAGTTATCGTTTACTTGGAATTGACCCTGGCACAAATGTGCTGGGCTTTGCGATCATTGAAATAAATAACAAACAACCTTCCATGATTGATCTGGGAATTGTCACTATGACAAAGTACCAGGATCACCACGATAAACTGAAGGAAATTTTTGAGAGCTTACAACAAGTCATTAAAAATTATAAGCCAACGGTTATGGCAATCGAGGCCCCATTTTATGGTAAAAATGTGCAGTCGATGTTGAAGTTGGGAAGAGCCCAGGGTGTAGCTATTGCTGCCGGAATGATGATGGGACTTGAAATTACGGAGTACGCTCCTAAGAAAATTAAACAGTCGGTCACCGGGAACGGGAATGCTTCAAAGGAGCAAGTTCTGGCGATGCTGGAACAAATTTTAAAAGTAAAACTAAAGGACTTTTCTTTAGATGCAACGGATGCTTTAGCTGCCGCCGTGTGTCATCATTTTCAGTCGAGTTCGATTTTAGGGAAAGGAAAGCGTTATGGGGATTGGAGTAGTTTTTTGAAAAACAATCCCGGGCGGGTAAAGTGAAGTCGGAGGTCGGAACGTTCCGGCAGAGCCGGTACTTTCGGAGGTCAGATGAGCGTACCTAGCGTGCTGTCGCATCGGTGATCTATATAACCGAAACGCCATGTGGTAAAAAAATAAACGCCAGTGCAATTGCACTGGCGTTTATTTTTTTAAGCTTCCTCTGGGAGTGATATAAACTATGTTTTCATGTCAAACACCGACAGCACGTCAGGCACGTCCATCTGACTTCTGACTTCTGACCTCTCTACTGTAAAACAATTTTCTCCATGAACTTTAAATCACCCTGCGTAACTTGTAAAAAAATAGTTCCTCTCGCCATCGTTTTCAAATTTACTTCCCGATTGTAGTCACCGGAAAATTGGGGCAACTCCTCCCGAAATATTTCTTTTCCCGCAGCATCCATCAGGGTAATGACAGTCGGCGCCTTTTTGCCTTTGAAGCGAATAGTCAACTGGGATTCGGCTGGATTAGGAAAGGCATTGAATTGATCCAGTTGCAAAGACTTTTCTAATTTAATAGCAGTGCTTTCAACTTCATCGGATTGATTTTTCTCTGATGTTTCGGACTTGCCTAATTTGAATTTGATCGGTAAGTTGAAAACTACATTTACATGTTTGCCCTTCTGTTTGCCGGGTATCCAATCGGGCATCATATCTACTACTTTGATCACCGCATCGCCACAGCCACCTCCAATATCGCGGGTAAGTTCGGCATCGCGGATGGCTCCGGTTTTATCAACAATAAATCGAACAATGACAGTACCTTCTATACCCTTTGCGTGCGCTTCTTTAGGATATTTGATATTACCATAAATAAATTCAAACATCTTTTTCATCGCACAGTTCTTGCGAATTTGGTCATCCGTTTCCGCTTCACAGCCAGGGAAGCGTGGCATTTCTTCTACGACCTGGAAGAGCTCTTCTTCCCCAGGTAGTTTAGATTTTTTCGCAGTATTATTTTTAGTAGAGACTACTAATACTCCATTAGACCCCTTGTCACCATATTTTTTTATCGCAGCTTCACCTTTAAGGACTTCTATTTTTTCAATGTCATCTGCATTCAAACTATTCACGTCGCCGATGGGCATCTCTTTTCCATCAATAATAAGCAAGGGTTGAGCTGATTTGTCCTTGTCGGTGAATGCATCTAATTTTTTGATTACATCATTTTTATTCACTTTTTCACCATCCAGTTTGTATTTGATCGGGATGTTATAGCTGACATTAACGGCCTGGCCACCTTGTTTACCTGGCATCCAGTCTGGCATTTCACTGATCACCCGAAGAGCTTCGTCGCCGCAGCCACCACCGATCTCACGGATCAACTTGAGATTTGCAATCTTACCTTTGTCTGTGACCACAAAGTTAATGACTACGGTTCCCTGAATTCCTGCTTCACGTGCTAAGGCAGGATACTTGATGTGTTGATAGATAAATGTCAGCATTTTCTTTTGGGAACAAAGGTTTCTTTTTTCAAAATCCTGGACTTCTTCACAGCCCGGATAGCGCGGCATTACTTCTACCACTTTGAAAATCTCACCACTTACGTTTGCAGTACCATTCTGTTGTTTTACCCAGTTAGGAATGACCATGGCAAAATCATAGTTCATTGATGTTTCTATGGCAAAGGGTGCATTCGTTTCGTCAATAGCTTGTTGAGTGAGTTTGATAATGGTTTGTTGATGGGTTGGGTAGTCATTCATTAATTTCACGTAACGAGCTGAAAGTAAATTGTAAGCATCGTGTTGTGTTTTTTCTGAATTTTCGTTTTTTAGTTCAGCCAGATCTGATGTCAGGTCGGCGTAAACCCGTTGAGCATTAAACGCTGGCACCACACCATTTTCCCCATAACCGATAACGTGTATGGTTTTATCTAGTGCCTGCTTAACGGGTTGCTGTTGTTGTGCAAAAACATATCCCAGGATGCCCACGAGGGGAATAATGAGCGCATATTTCCAGATCGCACTGCGTTGGGTTTGACTTCTTGTCATCATTTGTAGGCGTTTTTTTAATTGTGAATGGATAAAATGATTCGCCAAGGCAAGCGGTTGTCCGGACTGGGTTTGCCTAAGCAACAATAGGCCATATTGTTTTTTCTTTTGAAAGGTATTGATCACGGCAGCATCTGCCAGGTATTCATGTACTTCTGTAGTCGCTTTTTTATAGAGGTAGATGAAAGGGTTGTACCAAAAGAACATTTTTATGATCTCTATTAGTAATACATCTACGCTATGGTGCTCTTTGATATGTGCAAGCTCATGATGGACAATTCGTTCTTCATCTGGCTTTTCTACGGCAAAGTTTTTACTCCAAAAAAGATAATTGAAAAAGGAAAAAGGAAGGTGATTCTTATTCGTTTTTACTAAGGTGTATCCATCTCTTCGTTCTAAATGCCCTTTTTTGTGCAAGCTCATAATCCGCTCTATTCCTATTACAAACCTTAAACCGGTGATTAATACACCAATGAAATAAATGATCAGTAATCCATCTTCCCAATGCCAATTAGAGTGCTCAGATATTGGGGTGACCACGATTTCTTCAATGCTCTGTTCCGCTGCTTGCATTGTAATCACAACTGGCTTGAGTAAGAAGGCTTGCTCTGACGAATTACTGTTTGTTGGAGAAAACCAATTTACTGCAGGAATTAATGGAAGAACGAGACCTAACAACACAGTTGTAATAAGATAATAACGGTTAACTTTAAAAAAAGTCAGGCGTGCCAGCAGCACTTCATAACAGAAATAAAAAACAAACCAGCAAAGGCCAACCGCAAGGAGGTAATAAATCATGATGCGTTATTTTCGTCATCTAATTGATTAATAAGTTTATTTAACTCATCCTTATCTACCTTTTCTTCTTTGACCAAAAAAGATACAAGGCTATTTACCGAGCCCCCAAAATACTCCTCTGCTATCTTTCGCAATGTACTTTTACTATAGGCTTCTTTTGTCACAAGCGGATAGTATTCATAGGTGCGGCCATAAGCTTTGAATCCGAGAAAGGCTTTGTTCCCTTTTTGATTATCCAACCCACGTACGATTGTGGAAATAGAACTATGGGGTGGCTTAGGTAATCCCTTTGTTTCATGAATGTAAGTTCGAATATCACTAACCGTACAGGGGCCAAGCTCCCAGATGATCTGCATGATTTCTTCCTCTGCTTTTGTGAGTCGCTTCATTGTAGATTTTTTACTAATAGTGTAATATGATCATGTTGGAGAATGAATGCAAATGAGTAAGATGGGTATTTATAATAGATATAAACTCAATTGCTCATTCCTCTCTGCCTCGTCTTCAGACTCTTAATGAGACAAAGATAGAACGTATTTTTTAGTGATGCAACTTATTTTGAATATTTATAACGTATTTTTACGTTATACCTGTATTTTTCATACTTTATCTAAGGAAATGAGGGTAATTCTTCTACAGAAATTTCCCCAATAGGCGAAGCTGTTGAGTATTTTACAGGATTCAAACAGGTGAGCTATATTTAATGGATAGGCTAAGGGTCAATGTAAACTAACATAGGCTGAGAAATATCGTTTCCCAAGTAGTCTTTGCCCGGCTGCATCATAATGTACCCGATCCACATCGTTGTTTTCTTTTCGAATTACACAAGGCTGACGTGGATTTGCAAATGCCGTATGAGGAATTCGCAATGGGGTCGTACAAATTCTGTATTCGTGGCGTTTGCGACTTCTTTGGCGATCTACCCAGGTAGGCACCATTCCGCCAAGTATAAATGGAATAGCGGCCGAATTGTCGTGTTGAATGGATTGACGTAGCGTGTTGATCATTGTATCCAGTTGCTGGATGTACTGTTTGTTATTTACATCCTTCTCCCCTTGATGCCAGAGGATTGCTTTTACTTTTGCCGAAGGGTAATTTTTCAACACAAAATTTACGCGTTCAAGGGCGTCAGCATATAAGTCGTTATTTACGCCCCATCGCTTGTCTTTAAAGCCAGTACCACCCATGCCGGAAGGAATTAAAAGTACGGTTCGGTTTTCTTCTAACAAATTGCATACATACTCTTTGGCAAAAGGTAATGCGAATCCAATAGCATTAGGTATACGGTGATGGTGCTCCAATGGCTCTATCGCTGGTATGACCTTAAGGTTCATTCCATTATGACGCCCCAATTGTAGAATTCTTGGATGGGGGGCATCCAAAATGGGATCAATTCCGGTTCCGCCACATGTATTAGACTGTCCGATGATCAGGAAGATATCGAACTCCTCGGTGGCTTGAGCAGGAAGCGACAAACAGGCTGGAGGCTGATAGTCGGATTTACAGTCTGCTGACTTTTTTAGCGTCTGATTAATTCTTAGAAAATGACAACTGCTTAATAAAGGAAAAAACAGACAAAGAAGGAGTAAACGTCTCATTCGTTATTCTTAATCAAACGGTAATAGGTCAGGCTCCAGGAATGTTACTTTGGCCCTGGGGTCTTGAAAAACATCAAAGCCATAATGGCTGTCAATTAAATCTTTAAAGTTTGTTTTTAGTCGGGGGAATTCCTGCAATAAGGTTGGAAAAGTCTCTGCAGAAGATCGTTGCATAAAGTGATACACTGCCTTTGCTGCGGCTACAGTAACTGTTTTATGAAACTTGGTCCCGTCTCCGTGAGTATGGTCAAAATGAGCAATCTGCTGGCAGAGCCGCTCGATGGCTACCTTAAGGCCATTTTCTTTAATCAGGACAAATGCGAGACGTAAGTGAGCTTCATGATTAAAGCAGCCCGGGTCAAGCGTTGCCAACTGAAACCGCACAGCAAATTCAGCATCCGAAAGATCATAGTGATTCATGAAATAGGCTTGTTATTTTCGTTACGTTAAACCGTTACTCTTTCTCTCTTTTTACATTTTTTACCACATCTTCCAAATCCTTGGTTGCCTTCTTCAATTCTTCTACTTGTGCTTCGCGTTCACTCTTCTCCTCTTTATCATTGGATGTAGACTTTCCTCTTCTCCTTCTTTTTCCTCCCTCGATTTTCTGCTGAGCTTCTTTCTTCGCTTTTTCTTTATCCTCTGCTCCTTCCTTTAGGGGTTCCTTCATGAAAACCAACTTTCCTTTTTGATAACTTACATAGATGGTATCTCCTTCTCCAAAAGTAGAGGCCAACACCAACTTAGATAATTCATTAATAATTTCTTTTTGCAATACGCGCTTCATTGGCCGGGCCCCAAATTGAGGGTCATAGCCTAACTCGGCCAGGTAATCTTTCGCTGCTTCAGTTAGCTTCATCACAATCCCTTGACGCCCGAGCATTTTATGGGTTTTCTTTAACATCAAGCCCATGATTTTTTTAATTTCCGCGCGATTTAAAGGAAGGAACATTATCTGCTCATCAATGCGATTGAGAAACTCCGGACGAAGGTTTTCCTTGAGGTGATCCAGGATTTCCTCTTTGGTGGTTTCAATAATATCCATACGATGCTCTTCTCCCAAGGCATCAAGATCTTCAAAGTTTTCCAGGATGGTAGCAGCTCCCATATTGGAAGTCATAATAATGATGGTATTTTTGAAGTCTGCCGTGCGACCTTTGTTATCGGTTAAACGGCCATCATCTAATACCTGAAGTAAAATATTGAAGGTATCCGGGTGAGCCTTTTCAATTTCATCTAATAAGATGATTGAATAGGGCCGACGGCGAACCGCCTCGGTTAATTGACCGCCTTCGTCATAGCCCACATAACCCGGAGGCGCACCTACCAATCGAGATACGGAGTGGCGTTCCTGGTACTCACTCATGTCAATTCTGGTAATGGCTCGTTCATCATCAAATAATACTTCCGCCAGGGCTTTAGCTAATTCGGTTTTACCTACACCGGTCGGACCTACAAAGATGAAAGAGCCAATGGGACGGTTGCCATCCTGAAGCCCGGCCCGGCTGCGGCGTACGGCGTTCGAAACAGCAACTACTGCTTCTCTTTGCCCAATTAACCGCTTGCCTATTTCTGTTTCCAGGTGGAGCAGTTTTTCTTTTTCACTTTGCATCATTTTCGCTACGGGAATTCCCGTCCAGCGAGCAACGACCTCTGCAATATCATTACTATTTACCCGCTCATTGGTGAAACGAGTTTCTTCGGGCAATTTGTTTAATTTTTCCTCAGCAGCTTTTAGCATGGCTTCTTTTTCTTTGATAGCGCCATAGCGGATCTGAGCTACTTTTTCAAACTCACTTTCCCGTTCCGCTTTTTCTGCCTCCAACTCCAATTCTTCCATGTCTTTTTTAATGGACTGAATGGTGTCAACGATATCTTTTTCATTTTTCCAGGCAGCGCGCATCCCATCTAGTTTATCGCGCATATTAGCGATCTGCTCATTAATGGCCTGCAGCTTCTTTTTATCTTTTTCCCGTTTGATTGCTTCCCGCTCGATTTCTAACTGACGAACTTTCCGATCTTGCTCATCAATTTCGTCCGGTACCGAATCTAACTCTAAACGCAGTCGAGCTGCTGCTTCATCAATCAGATCAATGGCCTTGTCAGGTAAAAAGCGATCAGCGATATAGCGATGTGATAACTCCACTGCTGCGATCAAAGCCTCATCCAGGATTTCAATCTTGTGATAGACTTCATATCGTTCCTGCAAACCGCGTAAAATGGAAATCGTTTCTTCAATGGAAGGTTCGCCAATAATAACTGTTTGAAAGCGCCTTACTAAGGCTTTGTCTTTTTCAAAGTACTTCTGATATTCGTCTAAAGTGGTGGCTCCAATAGTTCTTAGTTCACCACGAGCCAGCGCCGGCTTGAGGATATTGGCAGCATCCATTGCGCCACCGCCACCACCTGTTCCAATCAGGGTGTGAATTTCATCAATAAACAAAATGATCTCTCCATCACTACTTGTTACTTCTTTAATTACCCCTTTCAACCTTTCTTCAAACTCCCCTTTGTATTTTGCACCTGCAACTAATGAGGCAATATCCAAAACATATATTCTTTTGGAAGCCAGGTTTTCGGGCACATCATGCTTTACAATCCGCCAGGCGATACCTTCGACAATTGCTGTTTTACCAACACCAGGCTCACCCACCAGAATGGGGTTATTCTTTTTTCGGCGGGAAAGAATATGTAAAACACGCCGAATTTCTTCGTCCCGACCGACAATTGGGTCTAATTTGCCATTCTCGGCTCGTTCATTCAGGTTGATAGCAAATTTCTCCAAGGCATTAAATTGACTATCAGAAGACTGGTCGGTCACAGTTCGGCCTTTACGAAGTTCTTCGATGGCTGCCTTCAGGTCTTTTTTATTTGCGCCTAACTCTTTCAAGATACGCCCTCCCTTGTCATCACCCATCACGATTCCTACGAGCATCAATTCGATCGTAATATATTCGTCCTTAAATTCTTTGAGGAGTTGTTTGGCGCGAGCCAATGCTTTATTAGCCTCATTGGTGAGGTATTGTTTCTCGGTATCTTTTACTCGAGGGTAACCGGCAATGGCATCATCCAATTGTTTTTCTAATATTGGAATATTGATCCCCATTTTCTGGAAAAGGTAGGCAGGAACATGCTCGTCCGTTAGCATCATACCACGAATTAAATGGGTAGTGTCTACGGTTTGCTGATCATGCCCGGCGGCGATCTTTTGGGCTTTGAGGATAGCTTCTTGCGCTTTTATCGTGAAATTATCGTAAGTCATTGAAAGGGTTTTGAAAGTTTTGCACCGACTTTTCCGGCTTGTGGTATTGTTAGTACGGAAATCGAAAGATAATGGATTTTGTTCAGCTGAAGGGAAAAAATTAGGCGAAAAAGCAAGTTCTGAGGACTAAAGCTTTCTTTTTCCCTCTACCGTTATATCAGACCCTTCTGCTAAGAATACGGAATGTGGCTCAAGGAGGTTCAAATGAGCAAACTGTTCACCATAAACCCAACTAAAGTCAAGGTTAAGGTCATAAGACTTAACCGGATAATGTAACCAACGTGGATGGGTCACCTCATATTCAAAAGTGGTTTGCTCATCATAGCGCGTATATCCCCAAAAGTGTTGAGTGATAAACTCTGTCTCTCCATTGTCGGGAATGGCTTGTGCTTCGGGATGACAGATGGCGGAGAAATGCTGAGTCTTACCCCGGTGCTTCCAGCTATAAGCCACCTGAAGATGATCGGCTGCGGCTTTCCATTGATGTTCCATCGGCCAAGTTTCATAATGCTCTTTATATAAAGTATTAGCCACTAAGGTGATCATTGTTTTCGGAACAATCTCTTTAATAAAAACTACTCCTCGGCGCCATTCCCCTTGATGTTTGTGTTTGACATAAAAGCGCAAGTTTACTTCTTCGAAATTGATGTGGAAAGGAATTTTAAGCCCCAATACTTTTGTGTTCTTGAATAGAAAACCTACAACACTTACATAACAATTGCCTTCCCATAAATCTAACTCAGTGTGTTTAGGCAGATAAGGTTGGAGTAATTCAGGGTCAACCAAATAATTCGCCATTAACAGTTTACGCCATTCGGCTTTTAAGAAACTCATTTGTTGTAGTTTATAAATCTTTCGTTTTGTACATAGTAACAGCGACGGTAGTACGATAAAGAACGATTCGTTATTGTTAATGTGTAAAAAAGCTGCTTAACCAATTTGGAATGAATGTTATTTTTACTTCAAAACAGTAGATTGTTTCCTAAAGTTCTAACCCTTCAATTGACGCTATTCGTCCCACTGGATACAACCTATGTGTGGGCTCATAATGCGGTGTACGTCGATATATAAAATCCAGTTGCGCCCGGGGCGAATTAGCAAACTCGGAATCTTCTTTTTTCTTAGCCTCAAACGCCTGTTTTAACGTAGGGTCTTCTTGCAAATATTCAGCAGCTTTATCCTCAAAGACATAGCTGGAAAAGTATTCCTTTTGCATTAAAATTCCATCAAAGAAATTCCAGGCAAAATAGGAATCGGGCGCCTGAGGCTCTAAACAGGAGACAATGTACCGATTAGCTATCTGATCTGTTTTAACAATATAATCGCCAGCATAATATTTCCAGGGATGAATTACCGTATCTACATCAATTTTGGTATGTAAATAATGTCCTTCATAAGGCGCCTCTCTACTGCTTACCTCTCCGATTCGGTAGTGCATTACCGACAAGGTGACATCTTTTGTTAGTCTGGACAATTTAACGCCATTCCAGCTTAGCCGGTCAATGACATTCTGGTAAGCCTGAGGAATGATATAGGCTTCAGGAACGGTTGTTTGTAAGGTAGACTTATAAGTATTGAAAAAAGGGACAAGCTTTTCGTAGGGCCGTTTGTGATCGTAGTAAAGGCGATCTTGTCCTGTGACGCGACTTGGTTTATAATCTGCGGTATAACCCTTAAAAAGAAGGCTGTCCCTTTGGGAGAGATCAATTGCCCAGTTGAGGTCGAATCTACGACTTTGTACAGTTCGACTTTGGGCAGCTTTTCGAAGTACTGCCATTTCATCCCCATGTTTGTGAATATAAGCCAACATGTTGTCCATAAAGGTATAAACGGATTGAACCCGCCAAGCGAAAGGTTTGAACATATGTGTTTCCGGCATAAAGGACCAGGTGTCAAAAAGGGCAGCATAACCTGAGGAGTATCGAGGTAGATCCAGAAATCCGGCTATTCCTTCGTCCGGTGTGTTCCGAACAAAAACATAGGGCGTCATTTCCCAATTGGTCTTATTCATCTCAGTATACAGTGCGGGTAGCATCTTCGCAGTCATATAGTTAGCCAGGCCCGAATCTAATTTGTTATGCTGTGTAGCGATCAGTGTAATTGTATAGGGATAGTCCGCGCCATTAGAAGTGTGGTTGTCAATTAATACATCAGGGCTCCATTTAGTAAATATCTTGTTGATACTTTGAGCATTTTTTGAATCGCATTTGATGAAGTCTCGGTTGAGGTCCAGGTTTTTGGCGTTACCTCGAAAACCATAAGCCGCCGGGCCGTTTTGATTAGCACGGGTATGGCTGTTGCGATTTAGGACACCCCCAACATTATACATGGGAATTGCTATGATAACGGTGTTGTCCAAAAATTCAGTAGGTTTTGCCAATAGATCACGAAACCACATCATTGTCGCATCCACACCGCAGGCTTCACCAGCATGAATCGCATTATTGATCATCAGCACGCGTTTTCCTTTTTGC
>CBDUIU010000038.1:0-12937 GCA_965367335.1 uncultured Saprospiraceae bacterium | reverse complement strand
ACATGACATTTCAACCCACAAGGTTTATCCGATCTGATAGTTGCCTACCAGGCCCGTGCGCTCTTACCGCACGTTTTCACCCTTATCCCGATAATTATCGGGACGGTTATTTTCTGCGACACTTTCTGTCACCTGCCAGGAGTGACCCTGGCAAGCGCCCATTCGTTAAATGGTGTGGTACTCTACGTTGTCCGGACTTTCCTCGTCCTCGGCAGAACCGAGACCGCGATAGAGTGGTTTGCAGTGGTTATAATTTAGTAAACAAAGATAGCCTTAATTTAATTCAATTTATCCATAAAACTACTTGGCAACCACTAAGGCTGCAGGACGAATCACTTGTTCTCCTTTGACGTAGGCACCTCCTTTTACCCTAATGATTGAACCTGGTGTTATACCATCCTGTTTAATACGTTCGGTAATTTGTGAATACGCGGGTGATTGGTCAATCGGTGAGGGAAGCCGGGAAATTCCCATCTGAGCCAGCAACTCATATAGAAATGTGGTTTGGTCAGCATGGCCCTCTTGTTCTTCGTAGTGATCTATTTGTTGAATGATCCTGATGGCCAGCTCCTGTTCCCTGGCCATTTGAGCCTTTTGTTCAGCTGCCATTTCACTACGAAGTTCGTTAATGGTTTGGTATGCTGTGAACAACTTGTGTTTGATTTGGGTAAAAGAGTCAATCATAGAAAAAAATTTACTGCATCAATATTCCGACCTCGGGTTTCGGTGCTGGCTTTGTCTCTGTTGACGCATTACTATTTTTATAACACAACAAATGCAGCAAAGGAAGCAAAAGTAGAATAAGCCACATTTTATTAATCCGGTTATTCAAAACGTCTACTTCTGCCTTGTGTTTTTCTTTCATCAAACTTACTTTCCCCTCTAACTCTGCTCTCTCTCTAGCCATTTCCACAAAATCTTCTTCAGCACTTTCTAATACTACAAACGCTGTTAAATCCGCCCGACATCGAGGACAAATCGTGCTTAATTCATGAATATCATTGGTATTACAAACAGGGCAATTCATAATTTAATTTAAATGGAGTTGTTTAACAAGGTATAAAAAAATGTCATGATAATAGTTATCTCACTCATTTCGTCATGCCTAAATTTACAGAATTTATTAAAATAATATTTCAGGAGGGGCAAAGCAGGATAAATTGAGAAAAATTTATAATATTTGGAGTAATCTTTGTGATGATTAAATAATAACTGAAGGCTACAGGTAAACCCAAGTCTGTTTGAAAATACGTGAGCAAATATCTATCATATATTCGATTTCTTTTTCCTACCCCAATAAAAGGGCTGATTGCTATCACCCTTTTGTCCTTTCTACTGGCTATTGGAATAGACCATTATTTCCAAAGAAATGATCGCTTAAATATATATTTAGAGAAACTGGAGCAATATCTCCATCAACAAGAAATTGCAATTGATGCATTTCTTGATGATCAAGCATTTATTTTTCGAATAGTTTCCAATCAGCAGTATGTATCATCTCAGCAAAAGAAAGATGACTATCGGCGCTTAATGGATTTGTCTGAGGAGGACTTTACAATTGCATTTTTTCGGGAAGACTCTCTGATATTTTGGTCAAATAATGCTATGCTCCCTGACAAGAGTGCTGTTCGATCAATAACCACCCCTGAACGTATGCGTAGCTTTGCCACCTACCCTAATGGTTGGTACGAACAAATTACACAGCGTTTTGAGCAGGAAGAAATTGGCGCCTATACCATGGTGGCCCTTATCCCAATTAAATTCAATTACGAACTGATTAGCAATTATCTATCTAATGAGTTTGCTACGGACTATCCCATTCCTCAAATCATACAATTATCCTCTTTAGAAACCAATTATCCGCTTAAGACGCATAATGGTAAAGTGTTGTGTTTTCTGGAAAGTAATGATGTTGAGATGGATGTCTACATTGAGCGATTCCTATTTGCGCTCTATTCCTTAGCATTTTTTCTCCTGGCCATCCTTATCCACTATATAGCTAAAGGTTTCTTTCGACAAGATAAAGCGCTCTATGGAGGAGTATTCCTTATTAGTTCAGTTTTTGGATTAAGGCTTGTAAGCATATTGCTGGATTGGACTAGTCGCTTTGATTCCTTTTCGCTGTTTGCCAAAAATTTTGACGGAACCATTAGTAACTCCTTAGGTGATCTCCTTCTCAATATTATTTTGTTGCTTTGGATCATGGTATTTTTCCATAAAGAAGCAAAAACAAATTCTTACGACCACCTAAAACTCCCAATTAGATTTGCGATTACGACTGGCAGTTATTTCTCAATTCTCATCGGCATTCTGGTTATTACCACCGTTTTCAGAACCTTAGTTTTTAACACTGCAATTACATTTGATTTTGAAAACGTATTTAACCTGGACAAACAAAGCCTGGTTGCTTTATTCGGGGTTATATTATTGTTGATCGCTCTATTTCTCTTTGGCCATCGAATGATGATCTCTATTGCTAAGGTTGGCCTAAACCGATACTACCGTTTATTGGGGTTGTGTATTGCAACCCTCGCTATTAGCCCATTTTTATTTACGGCGAAGCTTATGCTTCCAAGTATGTATTTACTAATGATCGCCTTTGTCTTTATTCTTATTTTTGATTTATTTATTGACAGTACCTCAGTCAATTTCACTTGGTTGGTCATTTGGTTAATCATTCTTTCCGCCTTCCCTTCTATTCTATTATTTCGATACAATCTATATAAAGACCGGATCGTAAGGAGTCAGTATGCAATAGAATTATCATCTCCCAGAGACTCTCTAGCTGAAGCTGGTTTATCCGAGCTCTACCACTTATTACAATCTGACCACTACTTACGACGAGAGTTAAGTGATCCTGATTCGGTACTATTGAACTATGAGGCACTTCGCAAAAAAGTCAATCATTTTTTCACAGAGGAAACTTATCTCTACTATAATTATGATTATAAAATTTATGCGTTTAATAAATATGGTCAACCTGCCTTCCCGAATCAGGAGGAATCGTTAAATACCTTGACAGACCACTTACGAAAATCAAATAAGATAAATTCGAACCTTTACTTCCGTCATTCACAAAGTGGTAATGCTTCATATGTATTACCCGTTTCCTTCAAAGAATCAAATTCCTCTTTTAATAAACTAAACCTATTTTTTGAATTTAGTCGACAAAGAAGAGATCAATCCAAAGTATATACTGAATTATTAGTAGATCGCCACATTCAACAATATAAAAATCTCAAATCTCTTGATCGCTACGAGTTTGCGATATATAAGAACTTTTCCAGGATAGATCAACAGGGCAATATTTACGGGCCAATCCTTACGCTGACAGATTTACCTCCCGTTGGGGTAGCTAAGGAGTTTATCAGTGGCAACCGTTCAGAATTGATCTATTCTGCTGAAGATGGCATTACAGTGATTATCGGAAGGAAAAAAGAACAGATCAACAAAGCAGTTTCCTTATTTTCTTATATTTTTGGTACCCTTATAACAATTGTCTTACTTCTTGGCTTTATAAATCATTTTACCAGAATTTTCCCTACATTAGGTCTTTCTATCGGGAGTAGTAGTTCTTTAAAAAACCGTATTCAACTGGCTGTAGTCGCCCTGATTATTATCTCCTTTATTATCATTGGCATTATTACGATTTGGTTCTTCCAAACTTCCACTACAGAGTATCATGCAAAGCGATTGGAACGCAAAACTGAAGCGGTTCTAAAAGATGCCACCCTTCGCATTAATGAAAGAATAGGTGATCCAGATTTTACCCTGCCAGATATTTTATCCCCACTTTCTAAGATCCACAGACTGGATATTAACCTCTACGATTTAGATGGAAGTCTGATCAGTTCTTCCAATGAAGATATTTATTCGGAGGGGATTATTTCCAGGAAAATGAATACGCTGGCCTTTCAAGGTTTGACCCGTTTTCAAGAGGGAGAATTCACACAGGAAAATGAGAAAATTGGTAAACTAGCCTATAAGTCTGCTTACGTCCCTTTAAAAATAGATACGGAAGAAGGGGAAACAACTATTGCCTATCTCGGTCTACCTTATTATAGCTCTAAAGGTTCTTTACGCAGTGATGTGACTGTTTTTATGAGTACGCTGATCAATGTATATGTATTTCTTTTCCTTTTCGCCGGGGGCGTGGCCATTGCGGTTTCAAACTCTATAACCCGGCCCCTAGCTAAACTAGGGGAAAAGCTGCGCCAATTCAAGCTAGGCAAAAGAAATGAGCCTTTGGAATGGAAAAACAAAGACGAAATCGGTGCTTTAATTGAACAGTACAATGAAATGATTGGCCAATTGGATGAATCAGCGACCCGGCTAGCCTCTTCCGAACGGGAAGGAGCCTGGCGGGAAATGGCTAAACAAGTGGCCCATGAGATTAAAAATCCACTAACACCAATGAAGCTCAGTATTCAATATCTCCAGCATGCCTATCGGTCTAACCCCGATGATATTGAGCCGCTCATGAAGCGGGTAGCCAGTACTTTGATCGAACAAATTGATAATCTGGCACAAATTGCATCAGAGTTTTCCAACTTTGCTAAAATGCCACGCGCTGAGAATCAGAAAATTGCTCTAAATGAACTGGTAGAATCTGTATTCGAACTTTTTAGTCAGGAAGGTGTCAATGAATCTATTGATTTACAGCTACACTTACCCAACGAAAACTATTTTGTTTATGCAGATAAAAATCACCTGATGCGGGTCTTCAATAACCTGATCAAAAATGCAATTCAAGCCATCCCGGATAGCAGAGAGGGACAGATAGCTGTGTTGTTGCGCCGGGAATCAGATACCGCTGTCATACAGGTCCGGGATAATGGAGTCGGAATACCCGATGATAAACAGGACAAAGTGTTTGTGCCAAATTTCACCACCAAAAGTTCGGGAACAGGGCTTGGTCTCGCTATTTCTAAAAATATCATTGAGGCTGTAAATGGTCGTATTTTCTTTGAAACAAAAGTAGGTATCGGTACTGACTTCTTTGTAATCCTACCTTTAGTTGAAGTCAAAAAAGTGGAATTCCAACCACAGTAAACTCTCTTCAGATTTTGTTGTTACTTTTGCTGAGGTACAATTATAAAACCGGCAAACCATTTACTGCAACTGTACATCGGTTGCCATTACCATAATATCGTGAATATGCAGGTTGGAATTATTGGCGCAGGGATTGGCGGCTTGGCAACTGCGGTGCGGCTGGCAGTCCGGGGCCATCAGGTAGAAGTTTTTGAGGCTAATAGTTACCCCGGAGGCAAACTAACCGCTTTTGACCAAGGTAGCTATCGCTTTGATGCAGGCCCATCCTTATTCACTATGCCAGAGTATGTAGATGAATTGTTTGAATTGGCCGGTAAAAACCCTCAGGACTATTTTCAATATAATAAGCTGGATATTATTTGCAATTATTTTTGGGAAGACGGCACCAGGATGTCTGCTTTTGCTGATGAAATGCAATTCGCTAAAGAAGTAGAAGAAAAACTTGGCGTTTCCCCAAATCGCATTCTGCAATCGCTCCGAGACAGTGAGCGCAAATACCAACTAACTGGTGAAATTTTCCTTCACAACTCACTCCACAAAGCAAAAACCTGGCTAAACCGAAATGTCGCAAAAGCTTTGTTACAATTGCCGCGTTATGATCTATTCACTACCTTGAACAAAGTTAATGAACGCAATTTGGAACATCCCAAGTTAGTTCAATTCTTTAATCGATTTGCCACCTACAACGGCTCTAACCCTTATAAAACACCAGGACTGATGAGTATTATCCCTTATTTTGAGCATAAAATAGGGGCTTTTTATCCTGATGGTGGCATGCATCGGATCACTCAAGCCATATTTAATTTGGCAGCTACTCTAGGCTTAAAGTTTCATTTTAACCAATTGGTACAACGTATAAATGTGGAAAACCGAAAGGCCAATGCCTTGATCTTAGCTGGAGGTAAAAAACGAAACTTTGATCTCCTTGTAAGTAATATGGACATTTTTCCAACCTATAAAAAATTGCTCCCTAATCAATATCATCCAGAAAAAACCCTGCAACAGCCTCGTTCTACCTCTGCATTGATCTTTTACTGGGGAATCCAACATTCCTTTCCCGAATTAGACTTACACAATATTTTTTTTAGTGAGGATTATAAGTTGGAATTTGATCACCTTGACGCTGGCACTCTTTCAGAAGACCCGACTGTCTACGTAAACATTAGCCAGAAACAGACCAGCGATGATGCACCTCCAGGCTGCGAAAATTGGTTTACTATGATAAATGTACCATATAATGATGGGCAAGACTGGGATACTATTATTCCCCGGGCACGGAAAGATATTTTGAATAAACTTAGTCGTATTTTGGGCCGGGATATTCGTCCATTGATACAAAATGAATCTATCCTCGATCCAAGGTCTATCGAACAACGGACAAGTTCTCATCAGGGGGCGCTCTATGGTACAAGTTCTAACAACCGCATGGCTGCGTTTTTAAGGCATCCGAATTTTTCAAATCGCATTAAGAATCTGTATTTTTGCGGAGGTAGTGTTCATCCTGGCGGGGGTATTCCACTTTGCCTGCTGTCTGCAAAAATCGTTGATCAACTTATCCATGAATCTTAGCACCACCCATCCAGCAAATATTGATACCGCCGAACAACGGAGTATTTTTGTACTCATCATTTTGTATATAGTGGGCATCATTGGTGTGTTGATTCCCTTCCATGAAAATTTTTTACTCCTCACACCTATCAATTTACTGGTCTCTCTGGCCCTGGTTCTTTGGCATCATTCCCGTTGGAATACAGGAACTATGATTACGCTTTTACTCTGTTGGCTTATTGGCTTTAGTATTGAACACCTTGGTGTTAGCACTGGTCAGATCTTTGGTGAATATACATATGGCCCCATCCTGGGGTACCAACTTTGGAAGACCCCCTTAATGATTGGTGTCAATTGGATGTTACTTATTTATTGTACCAGTGTCAGTACCAATTATTTTTTACCCAAGAGCGGCTGGTTTTTAAAAAGTATTATCGCTGCCTCCTTAATGGTCAGCTTAGACGTTTTAATTGAACCTGTAGCTATACATTACAACTTTTGGCAATGGGCCACTCCGGAAGTTCCCTGGAAGAACTACTTTGCCTGGTGGGTAATCAGTTTTTGCCTAAACAGCTTGTTCATCATTAGTGATGAGAAAAACGAACAAAACAAAGTTGCTATGACCTTGTTAATATTACAATTCGCTTTTTTTTGGATACTAGGTCTATTTTTACCCAATTAACATTCGTATTATGATTGCGCTTTTATATATAATAATCACTATCGGTACTGTCATCGGAATGGAATTCGTAGCCTGGTTAGCTCATAAGTACCTTATGCACGGATTACTTTGGGATTGGCATGAAGACCATCACAAGCCTCACCATGAGAAGGATGGTTTTTTCGAAAAAAACGACTTATTCTTTCTCGTTTTCGCTATTCCTAGTGCAGCCGCCTACATGATAGGTTCAGCTACTACACATACCTGGTTGTTTTTTATTGGCGTTGGAATCTCTATTTATGGCCTCATTTATTTCCTGATTCACGATGTATATATCCATCGTCGATTCAAGTGGTTTAAGCAATTGGATAGCACCTATTCCCGGGGAATCCTTCGGGCACACGGGGCACACCATGCCAAGCAGACAAAAGAAGATGGAGAATCTTTTGGTTTGTTATTCGTAAATAAAAAATATTTTAAGAAAAGAAGTGAATGGAAGAATGACTAATGAAAACTGACCTCTTTTAATCAAATAACTCCTTATTAACAGAAACTCGCTCAGATTGAATTTCTCTTCCTAAAAAAATACCTGCGTGTGTATCAAAAATCGCTGTTTTATCTGTGGTGAGAAATCGTCGATCACCATTCGTACTACACAGCTCTTTCATTTCCAGATGCCGCTCCAGGTAGTTCTCTAAACTTTTCGCGACAATCTCTCCTTGACCAAGTACATGAATATAATTCGGAATGTGCGCTTTAATTTTTGGTTCCAGTAAGGGATAATGCGTACAAGCCAGCAACAGAACATCCATATCTGGTGCCTTAGAAAGTAATTCATCCAAACACTTTTTTACAAAAAAATCAGCACCGGAGTTTTCGTGTTCATTATTTTCTATAAGTGGTACCCACATGGGGCAAGCTTGCTGAGTGAGTCTTACGGTGGGAAAAAATTTTTTGAGTTCAATCCCATATGAATCAGAGTTCACCGTTCCTGAGGTCGCTACCAGGCCTATTTGGTTAGTTTTAGTAAAAGTACCAATGATTTCGGTAGTCGGCCTAATAACTCCCAGAACCCGGTAATGCCGTGGTAGCCGTACCAAATCTTTTTGCTGAATCGTTCGTAATGCCTTAGCTGAAGCAGTATTACAAGCCAGGATGACTAAGCGACAACCATGTAGAAAAAGGTATTGGACGCATTCCAGGGTATATTGATAAATAGACTCGAAGGAACGTGGCCCATAAGGTGCGCGAGCATTATCTCCCAGATAGAGGTAATCGTATTGGGGTAATTGCTGTTCAATTGCCTTGAAAACGGTAAGTCCGCCATAACCAGAGTCAAAAATACCAATAGGGCCTGCCTGGTCTGGGAGTTGTTCCAAACGCTGTTCGAATGTTAGTTTACCTTTGCCAGTCATGCTACTTGTTTAGCTGGATGATAAAAACATACAAAACCCTACTTAGCTCTACTACGTTTAGTACAGATCAGGCTAATCTTATGATTCCTTTCAGTTTACTTAAACATAGGGTTGAAGTCTGGTAGTTTTTACCTAAATTTCGGATTAAAATCGATCATCAAGTGGAAATGAAAGCCCTGGATAGTCTGTTTCGTTCTTTTAGCGTAGAGCTTCCACAGCTCCAAACGATGGATCAATACCTTGATTTTATCCTTCCAAAGGTACGACCCTGGAGTGAAGATTTATATGAACAGCAATATTATTTGAATACCCGTTGGTTAGAGATTCGGGATGACAATCAATTTCATGAGGCCGTCTTACACATCTTCCAGGAAGAAGGGAGCTACATGCGTTCTGTAGATGGTAATATCAGTCAGGGTACCTGGCAACTTCTCCCCCGCTCCAACACCATGATTATGAATCGCGTTGTTGACGAAACAGTGATCCAAAGTGAATTATTTGATCTTGCTTTTCTCAACAGTGATTTTTTTATTTTGAAAAAACATGGAGATCAAACCCGGAAAGGTCATAAAAAGTATTTTGTTATGGCGAAGGAGACCAAAGTCCGCAGACTGGAATGGCGAGACACGATGGAATTATTGTATAATAATTATCGGGGAAATTCTCAATTTATCGTGTACGTGGTGTTAATTGCATTAATTGTCACTGTATTTATTGTGTTGTCATTGTTTTGATGGAGAAATTCAATTCATAAATCTTTTTGACCGTTTTCTTATTGATTTAACCAAAAGAGGCTGTCTCATATCATAAAGAAATGAGACAGCCTCCTTTTATCACAGTAGAGTAGTTCTATTAATAGAAAAAATACTCACTGGAATCTTTTATCGCAACAACCCGTAAGTTCATTACCCTTGTACAGCCTCTCCTTTCAAAGCTGCTGCCATGGTCGCACCAATCTCAGCAGGAGATTTCACTACGTGTATACCGCACTCTTCCATGATCCTCATTTTGGCTTCAGCTGTATCATCAGCTCCACCGATTATAGCACCAGCGTGGCCCATCGTACGCCCTTTAGGAGCAGTCTGGCCAGCAATAAATCCAACAACAGGCTTTGTACCATTTTCCTTTACCCAGCGAGCAGCATCGGCTTCCATATTTCCACCAATTTCACCGATGAGGATAATACCTTCCGTATCCGGATCTTCCATCAGGAGCTGAACCGCTTCTTTGGTAGTTGTACCAATGATTGGATCTCCTCCAATCCCAATACAAGTAGACTGGCCCAGGCCAGCTTTAGTAACCTGATCGACTGCTTCATAAGTTAAAGTACCTGAGCGAGACACAATACCGATCTTTCCGGGATTGTGGATAAACCCTGGCATGATTCCAACCTTTGCTTCACCAGGCGTCATAACGCCCGGGCAATTAGGTCCTATCAGCCGACAATCGTAATCTTCCAGGTAAGCCTTTACTTTTACCATATCCTGAACGGGTATACCTTCGGTAATGCAGATGATCACTTTGATACCAGCCGCTGCCGCCTCCATAATTGCATCAGCTGCAAAGCCAGGTGGCACGAAAATAATTGAAGTGTCAGCACTTGCTTTTTCAACTGCTTCAGACACGGTATTGAATACGGGGCGGTCCAAGTGGGTCATTCCCCCCTTACCTGGTGTTACGCCACCTACTACATTGGTACCGTATTCTATCATTTGCGTGGCATGAAAGGTTCCCTCTTTACCGGTGAACCCTTGCACAATAATTTTCGAATCTTTGTTAACTAGTACTGACATTTAATTATAATTATGGTTCTCTGTAAATTTCACTGATGAAGTTGTCTAAAAATTACTATTTATCCTCTTCGACAAAGATAAAAACATCTTCTTTGTCCTTTTTCATATAGTATTTTTCTCGGGCGAATTGTTCTTTGTTCTGCTCAATGGTGGCGCGTTCCTTCTTGGTCTCCTCGATTTTCTCTTTGTAATAAGCTTTGTGTTCTTCCAATTGCGTATGGGTTTCCTGCAAACGCCATTGGGTGAGAACATCATGTTGATCAAAGAAAATCAACCAGGCGAAAAAGCAGATCAGAACCAAAAAATAACGGTTCCGCAAAGGTGCTGGAATCGATTTGATAATCGGCTTAAATGGATTATTGCGAATCGCCATGGGCTTCTGATTATTTAAGCAAATATAACGAGAAAATAAGGCTTTGCCAATTATACTCCTCAAAAGCAGTAAAAGTTACTATAGATACTGAACTGAGATGAGTTCACCAGAAGCGGATCTACCCCGTCAATTATCGCAACAAAGCTTTCCCTGGATAAACCGCAGCATCACCCAACTCTTCTTCGATTCGCAGTAGTTGATTATACTTTGCAACACGATCAGAACGACTAGCAGAGCCTGTCTTGATCTGTCCGGTATTTAATGCGACTGCCAGATCTGCAATGGTTGTATCCTCTGTTTCTCCTGAGCGGTGACTCATCACTGCGGTCATACTGTTCCGATTTGCCATGGCTACCGCATCATTGGTTTCACTTAAAGTACCGATTTGGTTTACTTTGATGAGAATAGAGTTGGCCGACGCTTCATCGATCCCTCTTTGCAGACGTTCGGTATTGGTAACAAATAAATCATCTCCAACTAATTGGATTTTACTTCCCAATTGGGCATTTAACTTTGCCCAGCCCGTCCAATCATCTTCATCCAAGCCATCTTCAATTGATAAAATAGGATACTTTTTACACCAGTCTGCCCAATAAGAAACCATTTCATCCGAAGTCAGTTTATCACCGGTAGATTGATGAAAATGGTATACTTTTTCTTCTGCATTATAAAATTCAGAAGCAGCGGCATCCATGGCAATCATGATATCTTCACCTGGACGATATCCAGCTGCCTCGATTGCTTGGAGAACAGTTTCAATTGCTTCTACATTTGATTTTATATTTGGTGCAAAACCACCTTCATCTCCAACGTTGGTTGAATAACCTTTGGCCTGTAATACTTTTTTAAGTTGATGAAAAACCTGTACCCCCATACGTAGTCCTTCGGAAAAAAATTCTGCCCCGGTAGGCATAATCATAAATTCCTGAAAATCAATGCTATTATCAGCATGTGATCCTCCATTTAGAATATTCATCATAGGTACCGGTAATACGTGCGCATTAACCCCACCAAGGTACCGATACAATGGCTGACCAGTAACGTCTGCTGCTGCTTTTGCTACAGCCAATGAAACTCCCAGAATTGCATTGGCTCCAAGCTTTGACTTATTTTTGGTACCATCCAATTCTAACATGATGTTATCGATATATATTTGATCCATAACATCAACACCAATCAACTCTTCCCGGATGATTTCTTCTATATTATTACAGGCATTCAGTACCCCTTTCCCTAAAAAGCGATCTTTATCCCCGTCTCTCAACTCTACAGCTTCATGTTTACCCGTCGAAGCACCAGAAGGCACAGCAGCACGGCCGAAACTACCATCCTCACAAAGGACTTCCACTTCAACCGTTGGATTCCCTCTTGAATCTAAAATTTCTCTAGAACGAATGTCAATAATTTCACTCATTGTGTTTGTAGATTTTATGGTGTCAATAAAAGATTGAATGGTTTTTTCGATGGTTGAAGGCTGATGTCTAAGATGGGTAGCTTTCTACCCTATTAATAAAGGTATATAACCTTTGTTCTTCTAAATAACCTTTATAGGATTATGAATATTATAACATTTTTTAACTCAAGACTCCTTTTTTCTCTTTTGCCATAAGGCCGATGAATTCATCAAAAAGATAACGAGCATCATGTGGCCCTGGGCTAGCTTCCGGATGATACTGAACAGAGAATGCTTTTCTATTTTTAACTCTGATACCTTCAATAGTATCATCATTCAAATTTCTATGGGTTATTTCTACCTTATCCAGGTTTTGTTCAATAGCATCCGGGCTTACACCAAACCCATGATTTTGGCTGGTGATTTCAGATTTACCGGAGATAAGGTTTTTTACGGGGTGATTAATTCCGCGATGGCCGTGGTGCATTTTATAAGTTGGAATATCAACGGCTAATGCTAAAATTTGATGGCCTAAGCAAATTCCAAACAGGGGTTTATCTGCGGCTAGTATTGCCTTAGCTGTTTTGACAGCATAATCCATTGGCTCAGGATCACCCGGTCCGTTTGAAAGGAAATAGCCATCAGGATTAAATGCTTTTAATTCTTCATAAGTGGTCTTAGCCGGAAATACTTTTACAAAGC
>CBDUIU010000037.1:0-12999 GCA_965367335.1 uncultured Saprospiraceae bacterium | reverse complement strand
AGACTTTGTATCAACAGCTAGAAAATTGCCAGGGCATCAGCGTGATTGTACTGAAATTAATGATGATGAACTAATATTTCTTGCCCATATGATAGGAGATGGGTGTTTTGTAGAAAGACAACCATTCCATTATACCTCACAAGAAGATGCTTCTATCTCAATTATTGCGGTAGTAGCCCATAAATTATGGGGGATCAATTGTAGAATTGAAAAAGATAGAAATTCGGTTAATTGCAGACATATTTATTTTCCATCTCCTTACCCGCTTACACACAAGGTCTATCACCCTTTCACAAAGCTGCTCACTAGAGTAGGGTTAGAAAAAGTCAGATCCCATAGAAAAAGAATTCCTAAACTTTTATTTACCTGCAGTGATCGTCAAGTAGCTCTTTTTATTCATCACCTTTGGTCGACTGATGGAGGAGTATTTATTAGAAAAACGAAAGGAAGCTCAAAACTTCATTATAGCTCCAACTCAAGAGCGTTGTTAGTCGATTTGAAGACTTTACTGTTGAGGTTTGGCATTGTTTGTTCGATTAAAAAAACGATCAAGAAAGGGGGGTATAAACCTAATTATAACTTAAGCATAACAGGTAGATTAGCGATTATGCAATTTGCTGGATCAATTGGCATTTTTGGAAGTAAATCCAGTAACTTAGAGGAGTTGATTGAGTTACTTGAGGAGAAAACGTCGAACCCTAATCGAGATGTGGTTCCTAAATATTTTTGGAAAGATATAAAAGCTAAAAAGAAAGAGATTGGTTATTCTGAAAGAGCTTTCCAGGCAGCATTGGGGACAAATTATTGTGGAAGTACCCTGTATAAAAGCAATATATCCCGAAATCGGTTATCTAAAATTGCAGACTTATTAGATGACCAAGAATTAACCAACCTTGCCAGCAGTGATATCCTTTGGGAAAAAATTAAATCAATTACCCATGTTAGTAAAGAAATGACTTATGACCTTCATGTTGAGGAGCATCATAATTTTGTTGCCAATAACTTTATTATACATAACTCAGGTGCCATAGAGCAGGATGCGGACATCGTTTCCTTCATTTATCGCCCGGAGTATTATCAGATTTTGGAAGATGAAGAGGGCAATTCGCTCAAAGGTGTTGCCGAAATTATTATAGCCAAACACCGGAACGGTGCTTTAAAAACGGTTAAATTAAAATTCATTGATCACTTTGCTAAATTTACTAATCTCGAAGATCCTGACTTTAGTGCATTGGATGATGACAGCGGGGTGAGTCCACAACCGAATATAATCACTCGTTCTTCCCGGATGAATGATGATGATATTCCTTTTTAATATATTCTATACATTCCGTTTTGATCAAATTATTAGTTTTTGATTTTAATCAAATAGGCAATCATAATGCAACATAAAAAAAACAAAGGCCCTCAACCTGAAGGAAAATCAAATCGACCTTTGTTTAGCCACTCAGACAAAAAAGAAAATATATTCAGAAAGTCTGATGATAAACCGGAACAGCTAGACAAAGAGAAAACTAGTCCTGACCCTGATACTACTCGTTTGAATAAATACGTGGCGCAGTGTGGTATTGCGGCCCGTCGAAAAGCCGATTTGCTCATTCAGCAAGGCCACGTTAAAGTCAACGGAAAAGTAGAAACTTCCAGCGGCTATCGAGTAAAAGCTGAGGATGAAGTCATGTTCAAAGGGAAAGTGATCCGGCCAACTCAAAATTTTGTCTATTTCCTTATGAATAAACCCAAGGATTGTATTACTACCCTCAATGATGAAAAAGGGAGACGCACGGTCATGGATGTGATTGGCAACCGGATTCAGGAACGTATTTTTCCCGTAGGACGACTTGATAGAGCCACAACAGGATTGTTATTACTGACCAACGATGGTGAATTGGCCGAAAAGCTTTCTCATCCGAGTCATAAAATGAAAAAAGTATACCATGTCGTTTTGGATAAACCAGTAAGCGAACAGGACATTGAAAAAATAAGAAAGGGACTGACTTTAGAGGATGGCTTGGCTCCTGTCGACGGGGTGAGTCACATTAATAACAAACCGAAGGATGAAGTCGGCATCGAAATTCATATCGGCCGAAACCGTATTGTTAGGAGAATCTTTGAGCACTTGGGGTATAAGGTGAAAAAATTGGATCGTGTACTCTATGCAGGTTTGACTAAAAAGGATATTCCCCGAGGCAGGTTTCGTCAGTTAACAGAAAAAGAAATCATTTTTTTAAAACACTTTGCATAATATGTTTTCAGCTATCAGTGCTTTTATACTACGACTGATGGGGTGGAAATTTGAAGGAGATTTCCCCCGGGAGCTAAAAAAATTCATGCTCATTGCCATTCCCCACACATCTAATTGGGACTTCCCTATGGGCTTGCTTATTCGGAGTGCACTCAAGATTGATATTAAATTTGTAGGAAAGGATAGTTTGTTTAAACCACCATTCGGAGGAATTTTTAAAGCTTTGGGCGGCTATCCGGTTGATCGTTCCAGGCGTAGTAACTTTGTCGATGCAGTAGTTGACATTTACAACGAAAAAGAGGAATTCAGAGTTTGTATCGCACCCGAGGGAACACGCAAAAAAGTGACCGAACTAAAAACGGGCTTTTATTATATTGCTAAAGGTGCAAATATTCCAATTGTCATGATCGCTTTTGATTGGGGAAGTATGACATTTCGAATCAGTGAGCCCTTTTATCCAACGGATGATAAGCAGGCAGACTTTGCTCATATTAAACAGTTTTTTAAAGGAACTGTGGGAAAAAACCCTGAGTTAAGTTTTACGGAAGAGTAGTAAGTAATCCGTATAAATAGTTTTTAATTATAACATCCATCAACTTTACTCATTTTGAGTAGTCTTAATTTTAAGTATAATTTATCCAACTACTCAAAACTTACTTTATGAAACTGTCTACTATTTATACCGTCTTTATTGTTTTACTCTTAGCAGTGCTTAGCTTATCTAATCGCAATGGGCGCGCAGGCAACCAAAATTGGGGAAACACAGGTGCTCCCGGCGATGAAACTTTAAGTAATGGACAATCCCGAACTTGTGTTACTTGCCATAATACTTCCAGCGCGGTCCAAGTAACCTTAGCTATCGAGATCAAAGATGAGATGGGTAATTCAATTACAGATAATGGTTATGTTCCAGGCGAGATTTATGATGTCAAAGTCAGCATTAACGCCGCTGTTGGAACACCGGCAGGGTATGGTTTTCAAATGTTAGCGCTTAATGCTGAAGAGGGGGTAGATGCAGCAGAAGTATCGACTTGGACAAACTTAGGAAGCAATGTGAAGTCATCTTTTGCAAGCAATACTAACCGCACGTATGTTGAACATAACGGCATGAGTACCACAAATGAATTTATGATGAAGTGGATGGCTCCTGCTGACCTTAGTGGACCAGTGACATTTTATGCTGCTGGAAATGGCGTTAATGATAATCGTTCAACCACGGGCGATGGAGCGGCTGTGAAAAGACTCACTATTACCCAGGACATTACCTCTTCTACCCAAGGGTTGCAGCATCGGGAATTAAGTGTTTTTCCAAACCCGGCAAAAAATGAGCTCTTTTTAGAAACAAGATCTGTCGGCTCTTATGAACTAAGCATTTATGACCTTTCAGGTCGATTAATGCACCAAGGCAAAATAGATTTAGGTGGTCAGGGAATGATTAGCCAAATTGATTTATCACAGCTGAGCTCCGGAACCTATTTTTTACAAATATTTAATGATCAGGAACAGCTGACTAAACGTATTATCAAGCAATAAGATGATGTATTAAGTTTTATGATAAAAAAGAAAAACGTCGCACCAACTCAAATTGATGCGACGTTTTTTGTCTGAGGTTCTGTAACTTTGATGTCGAAAAACAAGCATATGTCCTACGACCCTACAACACAACGTGAGTTAGCTGAGCTTTCTAAGCTGTATTTTAATGGAATAAATAAAGCGGAACCTGCCAGCGAAGCTGCGGATCTCCAACGTTTACTCACCTATCACGAATGGCGTTATTATGTTCAAAATGATCCAGTGATTAGTGACTATGAGTATGATATGCTTTATAAAAGGCTGGAAGAATTAGAGGAACAGTACCCAGAATTGATTACACCTGATTCTCCAACTCAACGGGTATCTAATGATTTGACCAGTGACTTTACCACCGTACGGCATTTAGTTCCTATGCTGTCTCTGGACAACTCGTATAACGCTGACGACCTGATAGATTTTGATAAACAAATTCGTAAGTTGGCGAACCTTTCAGAAAACCAAATTATTGAATACGTTGTGGAGCCTAAGTATGATGGAGGTAGCATTGCTTTGGTTTATGAAAACAATCAACTAGTCAGGGCAGCTACGCGAGGTAACGGAGCAGAAGGGGAAGAAATTACCGCTAATGCCCGTGTTATTCGATCCATTCCTTTACAGGCGGATTTTGTTTCTCAGGGGATGCAGCAGGTGGAATTGAGAGGGGAGGTTTTGATCCGAAAAGACAAGTTTGACGTGATCAATGAAGAACGGACAAAAGAAGGCTTAACGCTTTTTGCAAATCCTAGAAATACGGCAACTGGTGGTTTGCGGATGAAAGACCCCAAAGAGGTTGCTAAGCGAGGACTCGAGGCTTTTATTTATCAAATTGGTTATGCTGTAGGGGGAGAAGGCAACAATGTATTGCCCAGTTTGGAGACTCACTATACCGGGATTGAGTTATTGAGAAAGCTTGGTTTTAAAGTGCCAAATAAAGAGAAAAAATTATGTAAAAACATCCAGGAGGTAATTGACTTTTGTGCGTATTGGCAGGATAAAAGAGAATCCTATCCATATGAAATAGATGGAATGGTCGTTAAAGTAAATAGCCTGGAACTACAGGAAAGATGTGGCTATACCAGCCATCACCCTCGTTGGGCTATTGCCTTTAAATTTAAGGCCAAGCAAGCAACCAGCAAATTGCTAAACGTTGAGTATCAAGTTGGAAAAATTGGGTCAATTACCCCAGTTGCTAAAATTGAACCTGTTCAATTAGCTGGCGTAACTGTATCTTCTATTTCCTTGCATAATGAGGAGTTCATCCAAAGTAAAGATATTCGCATTGGCGATACTGTTTTAGTAGAAAGAGCTGGAGATGTTATTCCATACATCGTGAAATCTATGAGTGAGTTGCGGGATGGCTCAGAGCAAATCATTCAATTTCCAGCGCTCTGCCCTTCTTGCCAAACACCATTAAGGAAAATTGAGGGCGAAGCAGCTTGGCGCTGTGTTAACTATGATTGCCAGGCACAGGTGTTACAGCGAATGATCCACCACGTATCTAAAGATGCTATGGATATTGATGGTTTTGGTAAGTCTATTGTTGAACGGTTTTACGAATTGGGCTGGTTGCGGAGTTTGGCAGATATTTATCGACTGGATTATGATCGGGTGGCTCGATTAGAAGGTTTTGGAGAAAAATCAGCTACTAATCTGGAAGCAGCAATCAACAAGGCCAAAGGAAATCCATTAAAGCGTTTATTATTTAGCTTGAGCATCCATCACTTAGGAAAAAAGGTTTCTAAAACGCTTGCTCAACATATTAGCCATGCTAAAGAACTAGCTAATTGGAAGCTGGAAGACTTCACTAATATTAAGGATGTCGGCCCGGTTGTTGCGGAAAATGTTATGACATTTTTTGCTAATACCAAAAACCTGGAATTGCTGGATGAACTGGAGGCCTTAGGGGTAAATCTTCATCAGCTTGACGCGGATAAACCAGCACAAATTTCGGACAATGCACCACTTGCCGGAAAGACCATTTTATTCACAGGGTCATTATCACAGATGGGAAGAAAAGAAGCCCAGTCTAAAGCGGAAGCTGCTGGCGCAAGAAACATCAGTGCGGTTAGTAGTAAGCTAAATATTTTAGTAGCAGGGGAAAAAGCGGGCTCAAAACTTAAAAAAGCCGAAGCTTTAGGAACCGTTCAAATTTTAACCGAACAAGAGTTTATTGATTTAATTAAGGAATAGTCTTTTTATTGGAAAGGACTATGGATTTTCTAAAAAAATTGACATGAGATCATTTTTTCATTTTTCATTTTTTCTACTGATTTTTAGCATCTTATCTTGCCATCCTATTAAAGAAGTCGTAGCACAGGAACAAACGACCACCACTCGGATGGTAAAGCTAGTATGTCAGTTAGAGCAATGTTTACCTGAATCTAATGTTAAGCTTTTGGCCTTTGATGGAATCGGTTTTAAGGACTTAGAGGTAAAAAAGGTGCAAGGTGATTCCGTAGTTTTTATGATCCCACATGATGATCAACCTGAAGTACTTTATGTTGGAATGGATGCTCGACAGAAAAAAGGAATTATTATCGGTCCTGACGCTTACTTGAAGGTGAAAGTTAATTGTAAAAGTGCGCGTAACTCTGCTGCTATGGGTTCTATAGTGAATAAACAGTATGATCAATTTATAAAAGAAAATCAAAATTTTAAAGCTCAAAAAAACGGGATTGCCCGACAATTGCAACGTGCAGGAAATAATCAGGAACAAGCAAAGGCTATTGTTCAAAAAATGATCAAATTAGATCAGGACAAACTGAGATGGATTGACTCATTATATCGGCTAAACCAATTTGTCGGCTTAATGGCAGCTTTAGAAAGCAATGTAAGTTATCAAACAGAACCCGGGAATTATAAAAACGAGGTTGAGCATTTCATTAATACCTATTTTCGACGAGTAGATTTGCAACAAGATGCTTACAGTCGTGCCCCGATGGTCTATGAAGCCTTTCGTAATTTTGCCCAGACCCTAGCAAGCATTCGCCTTCCACAGGAAGTTGTTGTGACTGCTATCGATACCTCGTTGAACAGAATTCCGGAAAACAGTAAAGCGAGAAAGTTTGCCATGGGTGGAATTTTAACGGCACTTCAATCCAAAAACCACCCGGCGTATGTGGTCTACGCCGATCGCTTTGTTAAACAATATGAGGGTACTAATACAATTGGATTGGCCAATATAAAGGCAGGAGCGGAGAAGGCTAAGTCATTTTTGCCAGGAGCTGTAGCCCCTGGTTTTAAGTTGCCAACCCCCGAGGGGGAGGAGGTAAGCCTGGAAGAATATAAAGGTAAAGTCACCTTAATTGATTTTTGGGCTAGCTGGTGTGGACCATGTCGTAAAGAAAATCCCAATGTGGTCAAAATGTACAATAAGTACAAAGCAAAAGGATTTGAAATTATTGGGGTTAGCCTGGACCGAAAGAAAGATGCATGGGTAAAAGCCATTGCTAAAGATGGACTAACCTGGCAACATGTAAGTGATTTGAAAGGCTGGAAGAATGTAGTAGCGCAAGCATACTCCGTCTCCTCTATTCCACACACAGTTTTAGTGGATCGGGAAGGTAAAATCATTGCTCGGAATTTGCGCGGACCAATGTTAGAGGCAAAACTAGAAGAGATTTTCAGCAAAGAGTAATTAAGAATAGAAAAATTAATAGGATCGCCTAATTACCTTTCAGTAGTTAAGTCCTAAGGTATGCAAAGGCAATTATTTAGTTATAGTTCAATCAAATATCGATTTTTGGCTAGTTACGGAAAATCACTTTTGTTAGCTGTCATACTTTTGCTAGGTTGTGCACCTTCAGAACCTCCACCGCCTGCTCAATCTCACATTACTGAAAATGTTGTGGATAGTAGTACAATAAAGCAAGAAGAATCAAGCACTATTGTACGCTCAATTGATTATGACTCGACTTTGTGGACAGAAATACTTATACAAGATAGTGTCCTTTTAGATTTGCGCTATGCTACAACGAATAACTTTGTAGATGAGCAACTTTACGAATGTTCCAGGTGTTTTTTACGGCCAGAAGTTGCAAAAGCATTGTTAAAAGCCCAAAGCGCACTAGTGGAGAAAGGCCTGCGGTTAAAGTTATTTGATTGTTATCGTCCACGGCAGGTTCAGGAACGTTTGTGGGAAAAGGTGCCCGATGCAAGCTATGTGACTCCTCCGAAAAAAGGCTCAATGCATAACCGGGGAGCAGCCGTTGATCTGACTTTAGTAAATGAAGATGGAGAAGAGTTGGATATGGGGACCGAGTTTGACTTTTTTGGAGTGACGGCTCATCACACACATCAAAATTTACCCGCAAACGTTTTGCAAAACAGGCAAATGCTAAAGACAGTTATGGCAGAACATGGCTTTAGTGCCATTCGGACGGAATGGTGGCATTATTCTTATCGGAGCAAGACCTTTCCTTTGGATACAATGCAGTGGTCCTGTGAATAGCCTTAAATTAAGGGCTTGCGAAACAATGCAGCGCTACTGCACGTTTAGATTTAGATGTTAATGATAACCAGAACTATAGTTTGTCCAAAAAAGACTACTAACCCATTATCAAGAATTTGTATCGATAAATATGCAACAAACAGCCTATAAAACCGACGTTGAAGCCGTCGATGCCTTATCACAATCTTATCGCGACCTTTCCTCCGAGATCGGAAAGGTGATTGTCGGACAAGATGAAGTCGTAAAAACAGTGATTATCTCCTTATTTGCCAATGGACATAGTTTGTTGGTCGGTGTGCCTGGATTAGCAAAGACCTTATTAGTCAGTACCATCTCCGAAGTGTTGGATCTGGAATTTAAACGGATTCAGTTTACGCCGGATTTGATGCCTTCTGATATTACGGGCTCAGAAATCCTGGACGAAGATCGCCACTTCAAATTTAACAAGGGGCCACTGTTTGCCAATATTGTTTTGGCAGATGAGATTAACCGGACACCACCCAAAACCCAGGCAGCATTATTGGAGGCCATGCAGGAACGTTCGGTAACGGTAAGTGGTCAACGACATATTTTGCCAAAGCCCTTTTTTGTACTGGCCACGCAAAACCCTATTGAGCAGGAAGGAACTTATCCCTTACCGGAAGCGCAGCTCGACCGTTTTATGTTTAATATTCCTTTGGATTATCCAAGCTACGAGGAAGAGATTATGGTCGTAAAAACCACCACAGCAGCGAAGCAATATGACTTAAAACATATTGTCACCGCAGAACAAATCTTAGACTTCCAGCATTTGATCCGAAAAATTCCAATTGCAGATAATGTGTTGGAGTATGCCGTTGGTTTAGCAACTAAGACACGTCCGGGTACCACTCGTGCAACGGATATGGTTAACAATTATATTTCCTGGGGGGCCGGACCAAGAGCTTCGCAATACTTGGTGCTTGGTGCTAAATGCCATGCTGCTATCTATGGAAAATATTCCCCGGATATCGAAGATGTACAGGCGATTGCCAAATATGTACTGCGCCATCGTATCGTTAAAAATTACAAGGCAGAGGCAGAAGGAATATCTGAAGAGCATATCATCGAGAATATGTTTTGACAAGAAAATACTCATAAATCATATTGATGTACAAGAGCTGGTAGAATAAGAATCTATCAGCTCTTGATTTTTTTACTGCTGCTTCATCTACTTCATTTCTTTCCCTTTTCCCCTCTTTATCATACCTTTGCCGACTGGCGCGATTCTGGAATATAATTCCATAGAACATTACTTGAAATCTTTATATCATGAATAACATCTCAAAAATATTAATTGGACTAATTGTGCTCATTGCTGCGGTATGGGGCGCGTCCACTTTATTACCGACAGACTTAGATGCCGAGGCTTCAGAGGTCATTCCAGCACAGGAAAGTATTGTCTTTGCACACGTTAATGACCTTAGGCGGATTCCCGTATGGTCGCCAATGTTTGATGCCGCCTCTGGGGCTAAAGTGGAACAGCAACCGACAACCATGGGGGAAGGTGCCTATTTTAAGTGGACGGACGGCGTAAATGGTGGCGGTGTTTATACTATTATTGAAAGTGAAGCCAACAAAAAAATAGTAACCAACATCAAATATGACAATGGACAAGAGGCGCAGGAAACCTGGACCTTTACTCCCGTTAATAGTGGAAATGCAATAAAAGTAAACTGGAAACTGGAGTCTAAAGCAGGTAGTACACCTTGGGCAAAAGTGCAAAATTTAGGATATGAGGAGAAAACCGAGGCGATGATGAAAACGGGTTTAAAACGCATGAAAGATGCTTGTGATCAAATTACCGGCTCGAAGTCTTATGCTACGGCTGCGGTTACGGGCGGTACGGGTAAAATTGGCCGGTTTGATATTCAAGAAATTGATTTTCCCGGGCGATCATTTGTTGCTGCGCGCAAAACGTTGAATTTTAGAGAAATGGAAGGACATTTTGCGACTTTTTACCCTAGGATCTACCAAGACCTGCAACTGGCAAAGTTAGAATTAGATGGCTACCCAAGTGGCTTGTATTATAACTGGGATGAGACCTCCGGAAAGGTGGACGTTGCCGCTGCTTTTCCCGTAAAGAATGCAAAAGACCTGGACGATGAGGTGAAAGCCATTAATCTTCCTGCGGGAAAAGCTTTGATGATCGAATATGTGGGCCCGATGGACAAAATATCAGAAGCACATTTGGCTATGAATGAGTACATCAGCCAAAAAGGCTACACACAACGCCAGCCTGTGATTGAGGAATATGTCTCCAATCAAGGCCGGGAAGTAGATCCTCAGAAGATGGTGACCAAGCTATATTTTTTATTAGAATAATCACCCACCAAAAGGACGTTGACAGGCATCTTAAGAAGGTAGAAACTGAGATGTTGATTACTTATAAACTTCATCTCGGTTAAACGTGTTTTACAATTAACATAGCACCAAAGCCGGAACAGATGGTTAGGTAACTTTTTGAAAACCAACATTTTCGGTGTGCTAAAAACCTTTTAAGAGATGATAAAGCGTTTTTATTACCAGTGTTTTATATATTTTCTAGCTGGGGTGTCAGGTAGCTTACTCTTTAGCTCTTGTTCTACTGAGCCAGGGCGGCACTTTGGTGTTACCCCTAATGCATATGGCAAACCCAGTGAAGTTGTTGTAGTTGCTGATCAAACGATGTGGGAAGGTACTGTGGGTGATACTTTCCGGTATTACTATTCCTCTGCGTTTTTGGTCCTTCCACAACCAGAACCCATTCTGGACCTTATCCATTTTACGCCAGAAGAATTAGAGGCTGAGCCGGTTCGCCAAGAGCTTCGCACCTATATTATTTTAGCTGACTTAGGCAATACTAGCTCTAAGGCGACTCAATTAGTTACAAAGGATATAGGAAGTGAGAATATCCGCTTATTAAGTGAAGACCCAAGTAAAAACACCAAGATAGGCCAGGACCGCTGGGCCAGAGGACAATTGGTGATCTACCAATATGCACAGACAGAGAGTCAACTTATTGATAATCTTATTGCTAATTATCCTTCGATTATCCAACGTATCCGGGCATTTGATCAGAAACCAATTACCAAGACTGCCTATCAATCCGGGGAAAATGATGAGTTGATTAAAAAGATAAAAGAAAAAATTGATATAGATATTAAAATTCCCGGCGACTATTTTCTGGCTCTCTATGACTCTACAACTCAGACCATGTGGATGCGTAAAGAGACGGATATTATGAGTAGTAATATTTTACTGCGAAAATTAAAATACACGGATAAAGATCAGCTGACTAAAAAGGGAATTTTAAGTGTTCGTAATGAATTGGGCCGGCGTTATGTTAGTTCAACTTCTGAAGCTACATTTATGCGAACCAACGATGTTGATCTACCTGTCTTCACAAAGAGCATGGAGATCAATAACTTGTATGCCCTGGAAGCCCGGGGTATTTGGGATATTGTGAATGATTTTATGGGAGGGCCATTTATTTCATATATGATTCATGATCCGAAGTCTAATGAACTACTGTTCATCGATGCTTTTGTCTTTGCACCAGGTAAAACTAAGCGAAAATATATGCAGCATTTAGAGACGATTGTTGCTACGGTTAAAATGTAATTTTGTGGGGAAAGATTGATTTGCTCAGGCTATCTAATCATAGGTAGAAAAATAAAATGTAAGAAAGAATAATTCATTCTTCCTTACATTTTTTATTTTAGGGTTGAAATTACTGAATCTGTGTAAAAGGGTAAAAAATAAGTCGCATCAAACGTTGACCATGTACAGATTGTACGAGTCATCTTAAGTATGTTTTTTACGTTTTCATCCTTTTTCATTATCTTATTAAACCCTACTAAGAGAAAACATACATGCTTATTCCCGCCACCTCAACAAAGGACAGGCAGCAATTGAGTGATCAGGAAATTATCAGCCAATACGTAAAAGGAAAAGAAGAACAATGGGTCAATGAATTGTATCGGCGTTATATCCATCTTATCTTTGGTGCTTGTTTAAAATTTACTGGTGATCGTACTACTAGCAAGGAAATTGCACTTTTAGTTTTTGAAAAAGTACTTGAGCAATTACCACTCTATCCGATCGATACCTTTCAAAATTTCAACGTTTGGTTATATGTTTTAGTGAAAAACACTTGCCTTTCCCACCTACGGAAAGAACAGGCAGACCGTAAGCGTTTAGTTCAAATGAAAAACACGGGTAATGATGGGGCAGGGTTTATGGAAAATGATGGATTTTTGCGTTTATTGAATAGTGAGATGATTGAAAAACAACCCCTAAAGCTAGAAAATTTAATACGAGAAGCACTGGAGACCTTGAGTAATAAACAACGTAAATGCGTACGGATGTTTTTCTACGAAAAATTAAGTTATAAAGAGATTCAGCAAAATACTAAAATGGAAATATCCGAAGTTAAAAGTGCTTTGCAAAATGGAAAACGTAAATTGCGCCTTTTTCTTAAAAACAAGCTAAACCCAGCATGAGCATGAAAGAAGTTATTGTCCCCACTCCTTGTTTGACACAACAAGAGATCCGCAATTACCTTCAAAGTAACTCAGATGCGGATACGCGGTACCGAGTGGAAAATCATTTGTTGGATTGTCCACTATGCAGTGCTGCCGTCGAAGGCTTTGCCGATCATTATAATTTTGAAGAACACGAAGAGCTGGATGAGTTAGAGGAAACGATCCGGAGACGATATCAAATGGAGGAAAAT